>JAPKCG010000225.1 GCA_028823055.1 Sphingomonas bacterium | reverse complement strand
TCCGCGACATCTATGGCGGCGAATGGGTGTACCGGAAGACCGCGCCCGACACCTATGTCCGGCAGCGCATCGAGGTCGCGAGCGTCGCGGACGGCCGTGCGCTGTTGTCGCGCGGCCTGGAGCGCGGTGCCGAAGTCGTGACGGACGGGGCGGCCGAGCTGTTCGGGACCGAGTTCGGGACGCCGCACTGATGCTCGCCTGGCTGGTCCGTGCCGCGCTGACCCAGCGCGTTCTCGTCCTCGCGCTCGCTGCGCTGCTGGTCGTCCTTGGGCTACGCGCGACCGGCGATGTGCCGCTCGACGTGTTTCCCGAGTTCGCACCGCCTATGGTTGAGATCCAGACCGAAGCGCCTGGTCTTTCGACTGAAGAGGTGGAAAGCCTGATTACCGTACCGATCGAAACGGCGGTCAACGGCGTCCCCGATCTGATGACGCTGCGGTCGAAGTCCGTGCTGGGCCTGTCGTCGGTATCGATCCTGTTCGCGTCCGGCACCGACGTGATCCGCGCCCGCCAGCTCGTCCAGGAGCGGGTGACACAGGTGCAGGCGCGGTTGCCCGCCGCGGCGCGTCCCCCGGTGATGCTGCCGCCACTGTCGTCAACCAGTCGGGCGATGAAGATCGGCATATCGTCGGCAAAGCTCGATCAGATGCAGCTCTCCGAACTGGCGCGATGGACGATCCGGCCGCGCCTGATGGCGGTGCCGGGCGTCGCAAACGTCGCAATCTGGGGTCTGCGCGACCGCCAATTGCAGGTTTTGGTCGATCCCGACCGGCTGCGCGCGGCCGGCGTGACGCTCGCCGAACTGCGCACCGCGGCCGGCGATGCGGTGCTGGTCGGCGGGGGCGGCTTCGTCGATACCGCAACCCAGCGGCTCGCCGTGCAGCAGACGAGCGCGATCCAGTCCTCGGCCGATCTCTCGCAAGCGGTCATCAAGCAGAGCGGGGAAGCGGCGGTCCGCATCGGCGACGTCGCCCGCGTGGTCGACGGCTTCGCCGCGCCGATCGGCAATGCGATCATCGACGACGGGCCCGGCCTGATGCTGATCGTCGAGAAGCAACCGACCGGCAACACCCTCCAGCTTACCCGTGACGTGGAGGCCGCGATCGGTGAGCTGAAGCCGGGCCTGCGCGACGTGAAGGTCGATACGACGATCTTCCGCCCTGCGACCTTCATCGAACGCTCGATCGACAATCTGACGCGCGCGCTCGCGATCGGCTGCCTACTCGTGGCCGTGGTGCTGTTCGTCTTCACCCGCGATTGGCGGCAGGCGACGATCAGCTTGGTCGCCATCCCGCTGTCGCTGCTCGGCGCGGGCGTGGTGCTGTTGTGGAGCGGTGCCACTATCAACACGATGGTGATCGCAGGACTGGTCATCGCGCTCGGCGAAGTGGTCGACGATGCTATCATCGACGTGGAGAACATCGCGCGCCGACTAAGGCTCAATCGCGAGGCGGGCAACCCGCGCTCCAACTTCGACGTGGTGCTGTCCGCCTCGCTGGAAGTGCGATCGGCGGTGGTGTTCGCGTCGCTGATCGTGATGCTGGTGTTCCTGCCGATCTTCTTCCTGGGCGGGGTCGCGGGCACGTTCTTCCAGCCACTCGCCATCGCCTATGTGCTGGCGATCGCCGCATCGCTGCTGGTCGCGCTGGTGGTGACGCCGGCGATGTGCCTGTTCCTGCTGCCGAACGCGCCCCTCAAGGCGGAACGCGACACCCGGCTCGTAGGCGCGCTGAAACGCCGCTACGCCGGGGTGCTGCCACGCATGGTGGCACGACCGGCGCTGGCGATGGGGATCGTCGCGGGCGGGCTGCTGCTGGCAGGCGTCGGCTATGCCGGGTTCAAGGACCAGTTCCTGCCCGACTTTCGCGAAACCGACTTCCTGATGCACTTCGTCGAGAAGCCCGGCACGTCGATCGAGGCGATGGACCGCATCACGATCCGCGCCTCCAAGGAGCTGCGCGCGATCCCCGGCGTGCGCAACTTCGGCGCACATATCGGCCGTGCGGAGGCCGCAGATGAAGTGGTCGGCCCGAACTTCACCGAGCTGTGGATCAGCCTGGACGAGAATGTCGATTATGATGCCAGCGTCGCGCGCATCAAGGAAGTGATCGACGGCTATCCCGGCCTCTATCGCGACGTGCTCACCTATCTGCGCGAGCGCATCAAGGAAGTACTGAGCGGCGCGGGCGCGACGGTGGTCGTCCGCATCTTCGGTCCCGATCAGATCGAGCTTCGTGCCACGGCCGAACGTGTCCGCGCCAAGGTGGCGGCGATCCACGGGGTTGCCGATCTCAAGGTCGAGCAACAGGTGCTGGTGCCGCAAATCCAGGTCCGTCCCCGGCCCGCCGACCTTGCCACGCTCGGCCTGACCGCGGGCGAAGTGCGTCGACAGGCGCAGACGCTGGTCGCCGGGCAGAAGGTGGGTGAAATTTACCGTGACCAGAAGGCGTTCGACGTGGCGCTGTGGGGCGAACCCAAGGTGCGCGGCGATATCCATGCGCTTGCCGACATGATGATCCAGACGCCCGCTGGCGCGCCGGTGCGGCTGCGCGACGTGGCCAGTATTCGCGTCATGCCCGCGCCCAATGAAATCAAGCGCGAGAACGGTCAGCGTCGGATCGACGTGACGTTGAACGTCGCCGGCGCGGACCTCGGCACGGTCGCGCGTGCCGTCGAGACAGCGGTGGGACAAGTGCCGTTCGCGAACGGCTATCATCCGCAAGTCCTCGGGGAATATGCGGCGCTGCGTGACTCGCGCCAGCGGCTCTGGACGACCGGGCTGCTGTGCCTGCTGGGCGTCCTGCTGCTGGTATGGCTGGAGTTCCGCTCGGCACGGATCACCGCGCTGGTCGCGACCAGCCTGCCGTTCGCGCTGGTCGGCGGGGTAGTCGGCGTGGCGCTGACGGGCGGCGTGCTGTCGCTCGGCTCGCTGGTCGGGTTCGTGACGGTCATCGGCATTTCGGCGCGCAACGGCATCATGCTGCTGTCGCACTACGATCATCTTCGCCGGTTCGAGGGCGAGGACTTCGGCCCCCGTTTGATCCTGCGCGGCGCGGAGGAACGACTGGTGCCGATCCTGATGACAGCATCGTGCGCCGGTCTGGCGCTGCTGCCGCTGATCGTCGCCGGCAACGCGCCGGGCCATGAAATCGAGCATCCGATGGCGATCGTCATCCTGGGCGGACTTGTCTCCTCGACCGTGCTCAACCTGTTCCTGATGCCCGCGCTCTACGCGCGCTTCGGACGGGAGAAATCCGCGCCCGATGCCCTGCTCGCCGGAGTTCCCGCATGATCCGCCGGTTTGCTCCGATCGCCGCGCTCGCGGTCGCGGGGTGCATAACCGCGCCTCTGCCCCCGCCGACGATCGCACCCGCGTCCGCCACAGGTGCGTTCGCAAACCTTCCGACCGCGGCGATCGGCCCGGTCCCGAATGACTGGTGGCGGCTGTACGACGATCCGGCGCTTGATCGACTGGTCCAGGCAAGCCTCGCCGCCAATGCCGATCTGCGCGTCGCCTATGCCAATCTCGACGGCGCGCGCGCGGCACTGCGGCAAGCCCGCGCCGCGCGGCTGCCGCAGACCACGATCGAGAGCGCGGGGACGATCGACAACAGCGCGACGCAGCCGAGCGCATCGTCGAACGTGCCGACCACCGATTACGATCTTGCCCTGACCGCAAGCTGGGACATCGACCTGTTCGGCCGACTGCGGTCGGGCGCGCTAGCGGCGGGGGCCGATGCTGACGCTCAGGCCGCGGCGCTGGACTCCCTGCGCGTCGCGGTCGTGGCGGATACAGTGCTCGCCTATGTCGATCTGTGCGGTGCGACCCATGCGGCGAATGTCTCGCGCGAGATAGTCGCGGTTCAGGAACGCTCGGTCGGCGTGGTACGCGACCAGCTTGCCGCTGGCGAAGTCTCGCCGCTCGAAGTCTCGCAGGCCGCCAGCCTGCTGGAATCCACCCGCGCGACGCTGGCTCCGTTCGAGGCGGCGCGCGCGAATGCCCTGTACCGGATAGCAACCTTGCAGGGCCGTCCCCCCGCTGAAGCGCGCGGGTTCGATATCGTCTGCAATGCGCCTCCGAAGCTTCGCGCGGCGGTGCCCGTGGGCGACGGACAGGCGCTGCTCCTGCGTCGCCCCGATATTCGCGAAGCCGAACGCCGCCTCGCCGCTGCCGCGGCGCGGATCGGGGTCGCTCGTGCCGAGCTCTACCCGCGCGTGAACCTGGGTGGTGCGGTCGGACTGCTGACGGGTGGCTTCGTCGCGACGGCTTCGCCGCTGATAAGCTGGGCTTTCCCCAATCAGGCCCCGGCGCGCGCGCGACTGGAACAGGCCCGCGCGACCGAGCGGGCGGCGCTAGCCGGTTGGGATGTGGCGGTATTGCGGGCCCTGCGCGAAGTCGAAACAACCCTTGCCGCTTATGACAGTGAGGTGCGCCGCAATCGTGCGCTCGATGCCGCGCGCGTCCAATCCGCGCTGTATGCCCGCCGTGCAGCTGCGCGAGTCCGGCTGGGGGACGCCGCCTTCCTGATCCAGTTCGATGCCGAGCGCGCGCGGGCGCAAGCCGCGCTCGCCCAGGCACAGTCCGACCTCACCGTGGCGCAGTCCCAGGTCGCCCTGTTCCGGGCGCTGGGCGGTGGGTGGCAGACGAACGGCCCGGCGGGCTAGGATGCACCCATGCGAATCCTGATCGTTGAAGATGATGCCGAGACCAACCGCTTCGTGGCCCGCGGACTTACGGAGCTGGGACATCACGTCGTCACCAGCGCCGATGGTCGTGATGGATTGTTTCAGGCGACAGGTGACCAGTTCGACGCGCTGATCGTCGATCGGATGCTGCCCGGGCTCGATGGACTGTCCCTCATCAAGGCCCTGCGCGCGGCGGGCAACACGACGCCAGCGCTGATGCTGACCGCCATTGGCGGCATCGCCGATCGCGTTGAGGGGCTGGAAGGCGGTGCCGACGATTATCTGGTAAAGCCGTTCGCCTTTACGGAGCTGGCCGCGCGTGTCCACGCGCTCGGGCGACGTCCAGCCGCCCAGACCGAAGCGAGCGTCTTGGTAATCGGGGCGATCGAGCTTGATCTTCATCGCCGTGCCGTCACCCGCGACGGTCGGCGTATCGCGCTCCAACCGCGCGAGTTCGCCTTGCTCGCCGAGCTGATGCGCAATCCGCGCCGGGTGATGACCCGGACGATGCTGCTGGAACGTGTGTGGGATTTCGATTTCGATCCCAAGACCAATATCGTCGAGACGCACTTGAGCCGCCTGCGCTCCAAGCTCAACGCCGGGTTCGATGACGATGCGATCGAAACCGTTCGCGGCGCTGGCTACATGATCCGCGGCTGATGGTCCGACTTTGGCGCTCCACCTTTGGCCTGGTCGTGTTGGTCGCGGCCTGTTTCGCACTGGCGACGCTGGTCATCGGGGTCGTCGCCTAC
>JAPKCG010000224.1 GCA_028823055.1 Sphingomonas bacterium | reverse complement strand
GTCCTGCCCGAATTCAAGGGATTGGGCGTCTATAACGGTGGCGGTGGCGGCGTGCCGTTCCTGACCAAACCAACGACCGAACCGATGCGGATGGTCGATCTGCTCCGCCACACATCGGGGCTTACCTACGGGTTCCAGAACCGGTCCAACATCGATGCGGCCTATCGCGAATCCAAGATGGAGAATTGGCACGGCGGCCACGACCTGCAGGGCTTTATCGAAGCGCTCGGCAAGCTGCCGCTGGAATTTTCACCCGGAACCAGCTGGAACTATTCGGTGTCGACCGACGTGCTCGGCGCGGTGGTCGAGCGGGTGTCTGGGCAGACGCTCAATGTATTCTTCCGCGAGAACATCTTCGCCCCGCTGAAAATGGACGACACCTTCTTCCAAGTGCCCGAAGACAAGATCGATCGGCTGACCGATTGCTACACCTTCGTGCCCGGAAAGGGTCGCATCATGTACGACCGCGGGGAGGCGAGCGCGTGGAGCCGCATGCCCAAGCTGCTCTCGGGCGGCGGCGGCCTCGTCTCGACCGCGCTCGATTACCACCGGTTCAACACGATGTTGCTCAATGGCGGGGAACTCGATGGCGCGCGGATCGTCGGTAGGAAGACGATCGATCTGATGACGTGCAATCATTTGCCCGGTGGATCGGACCTGTCGACGATGTCGCAATCGCTGTTCAGCGAAGCGGCGAATGCAGGCACCGGCTTCGGTCTCGGTTTTGCGATCAACATGGACGTCGCCAAATCGATGATTCCCGGATCGGCGGGCGAATATTATTGGGGCGGGATGTTTTCGACCGCCTTTTTCGTCGATCCGGTCGAGCGCATCACGATGGTGTTCATGACTCAGATGAGCCCAAGCAGCGTATATCCGATCCGCCGTGAATTGAAGACGATGATCTATTCAGCGCTGACCTGAACGTCGCGCGCCACCCTAATCCTAGTCTGGAGAGAAACATGACCTCGCCCATCCGTACCGAACGCCATGACGACGTCCTCGTCATCATCTCGAACAATCCGCCCGTGAACGCGCTTGGCGCTGCGGTCCGTCAAGGCCTTGAGGCCGGGATCAAGGAGGCCGTGGGCGACGACAGCATCAAGGCTGTCGTGATCCGCTGCGATGGACGGACGTTCTTTGCGGGCGCGGACATCACCGAATTCGGCAAGCCGATGCAGGAGCCCGGGCTCGGCACCGTGATCGACATGATCGAGGCCGCCGACAAGCCCGTCGTCGCCGCGATCCACGGCACCGCACTGGGCGGTGGATGCGAAGTGACGCTCGGCTGCCATTACCGCGTCGCGGTGCCTTCAGCGAAAATCGGGACGCCCGAGGTGAAGCTTGGCCTGCTTCCCGGAGCCGGTGGCACGCAGCGTATCCCGCGCATCGCGGGTGTCCCGCTGGCGCTCGAAATGACCGCGATCGGCAATCCTATCTCTGCCAAGAAGGCATTGGATGCAGGCCTGATCGACAAGATCGTCGGCGAGGACTCGCTCGAAGCCGATGCGATCGCCTTCGCGCGCGGCGTCGCGGCCCAACGCCCCCTGCCCCGCGCTTCCGAAAAGACCGCAACCGCCGATCCGGAAGCGGTCGAATCATTCAAGAAAGCCAATGGGCGTAAATTCCGCGGCTTCGATGCACCCGCCGCGAATATCCGTTGTGTCGAGGCGTCGACCGAGGGCAGCTTCGCCGACGGTATCCAGACCGAGCGCAAAGAATTCATGAAACTGATGATGGGGACGCAATCCGCCGCGCAACGTCACTTGTTCTTCGCCGAGCGTCAGGCGGCGAAAGTCGACGATATCCCCGCCGACACCAAAAAGCGCGACATCAAGAAAGTCGGCGTCATTGGCGCCGGCACGATGGGCGGCGGAATTTCGATGAACTTCCTCCAGGCAGGCATCCCCGTAACGATCGTCGAAACTGCTCAGGATGCACTGGATCGCGGCGTCGCGACGATCCGCAAGAATTATGAGGCGTCGGCCAAAAAGGGCCGGTACACGACCGAGAAGGTCGAGGCGATGATGGGTCTGCTTACCCCGACGCTCAGCCTCGACGACCTCGCCGATTGCGACCTCGTCATCGAGGCGATCTATGAGAATATGGACGTCAAGAAAGAGGTATTCGGCAAGCTCGACACCATCGTTAAACAGGGCGCGATCCTGGCGTCGAACACGTCCTATCTCAATGTCGACGAGATCGCGGCATCGACCAAACGTCCGCAGGACGTGATCGGGATGCATTTCTTCTCGCCCGCCAACGTCATGAAATTGCTCGAAGTCGTGCGCGGCGCGAAGACCGCCGACGATGTGCTCGCGACGGTGATGGCGCTCGCCAAGCCGATCGGCAAGGTCGCCGTCGTCAGCGGCGTTTGCGACGGGTTCATCGGCAACCGGATGCTGTCGCAGCGTCAGAAGCCCGCGACCGACCTGCTGATGGAAGGCGCGACGCCGGAGCAGGTCGACAAGGTGCATGTCGGGATGGGCATGCCGATGGGGCCGTTCCAGATGAGCGATCTCGCGGGAGTCGATATTGGCTGGCATCGCGATCCTTCGCGGATCGAAAGCATCCGTGATGCGCTTGCCGCAGAAGGCCGCTGGGGGCAGAAAAAGCAGGCTGGTTTCTACGATTATGACGAAAAGCGTACCCCCTCACCCTCGCCCCGCGTCGGTGAAATCATCGACGACTTCCGCGCCAAGGCTGGCAAGGAAAAGCGCGAGGTGAGCGATCAGGAGATCGTCGAACGCACGCTCTATCCGATGGTCAATGAAGGCGCGAAAATCCTGTCCGAAGGCATGGCGCAGCGCGCGTCCGACATCGATGTCGTCTGGATCTATGGCTATGGCTGGCCTGTCTATACCGGCGGCCCGATGTTCTGGGCGAACACGGTCGGACTCGACACCATCGTCGCGGGACTGGAAAAGCATGGCGTCGAGGTCGCGCCATTGCTCAAGGAAAAGGCGGCGAAGGGCGAGAAGTTCTGATGCGCCCGGCCCTCCTTACGTCATCCACGCGCAGGTGGGAATCGATAGCCTTTGACGCGGCGATTAAGCCGCGACGGCAGGGTTTATGGATGCCCGCCTGCGCGGGGATGACGAAGGGGGCATACAGCGCATGACCGAGCGCACCGGCCTCGAAACCGCAGCGGCGATCCGATCTGGCGAAACGACCGCTCTCGCCGAAACCGAAAGCGCCATCGCGCGGATCGAGCAACGCGACGGGGCAATCAACGCGGTCGTCGTGCGCGATTTCGATCGCGCGCGGCGCGCGGCGGCGGAGATCGATCAGCGCCGCGAACACGGCTTCGACGCGCCGCTTGTCGGCGTGCCGATGACGGTCAAGGAAAGCTATGACGTCGCCGGGTTGCCGACGACATGGGGGCTGGAGGACCATCGCACGTTCACGCCGACGACGGATGCGGTCGCTGTCCAACGACTGAAAAAGGCAGGCGCGATAATTTTGGGCAAGACCAACGTCCCGCCCAGCCTCGCCGATCTGCAATCGACCAACCCCATTTACGGCCGCACCCATCATCCCCACGACCCGACCCTGACCCCCGGCGGATCGTCGGGCGGAAGCGCTGCGGCGCTCGCCAGCGGCATGGTCCCGATCGAAATCGGTAGCGACATCGGCGGGTCGATCCGAGTCCCGTCGAGCTTTTGCGGCGTGTGGGGCCACAAGCCGACTTATGGCGCATTGTCGATCGAGGGCCAGCAAATGCCCGAAACCGACGGCGCGCCGATCGCGATGTCGGTGATCGGGCCGATGGCGCGCGACCCCGATGACCTGGCGACGATGCTCGACATCCTGGCCGATGTTCCCCTGCCGCCAGCCGATGAGATCGTGCCCGATCGCCTGCGCGTGCTCATATTGACCGGTCATCCCGTCGCGCCTTCATCGACGGCGATCCGCGGCGGTATCGATCGCGTCGCGCAGCTGTTGTCAGACGCGGGCGCGACGGTTGATCGGGAAAGCACTCTGCTGCCCGACCTGTCAGTGCAATTCGCCAGTTACATGCGCCTGCTCGCGGTCACGCTGGCGCGCGGCGCACCGGCGGAAGACGGCACGCAGGCGAGCCTTTCGGACTGGCTCGACATGCTCGACGATGCCGCGCGCAACACGCGCGCATGGCATCGATTGTTCGCGACATATGATGCGGTGATCGCGCCTTGTCTCGGAACTCAGGCCTATCCGCACAGCGACCTGCCGATCCGCGACCGCACGATCACGATCGACGGCGAGGCAACGCCGTTCGGTTATCAATTCGCCTATCCCGGCCTCGCCACCTATCCGGGTCTGCCCGCGACCGCGATGCCGATCGGGCGCGCCAACGGCCTGCCCGTCGGTTGCCAGATTATCACCGACCGCCACCAGGATCACACAGCAATCGCCATCGCCAGATACGCGCATGGCCTGATGAGGAACCCGTCATGACCGACATCGAAACCTTCCGCACTGAAACCCGCGCATGGCTCGAAGAAAATTGCCCGCCCGAAATGCGCGAACCCGTCCGCAGTGACAAGGATGTCTGCTGGGGTGGCCGCGATCAATCGATGCTGACCCCTGCGCAAAAGCAGTGGATGGACCGAATGGGCGAGCGCGGTTGGACCGTGCCCGACTGGCCAAAGCAATATGGCGGCGGCGGTCTGTCGGCGGCGGAAACGAAGGTTCTGCGCGAGGAAATGGCCGCGATCCGCGCGCGCAACCCGCTCAACAGCTTCGGCATTTCGATGCTCGGGCCAGCCTTGCTGAAATATGGCACCGAAGAACAGAAGCAGGAGCATTTGCCCAAGATCGTCCGCGGCGAAATCCGCTGGTGCCAGGGATATAGCGAACCCAATGCCGGGTCCGATCTCGCCAGCCTCGCGTCGAGCGCAGTCAGTGACGGCGACGATTATATCGTCAACGGGCAAAAGGTCTGGACCAGCTATGCCGACAAGGCGGACTGGATCTTCTGCCTCGTCCGTACCGACAAGACGACGAAGCAGGGTGGAATCAGCTTCGTCCTGTTCGATATGGCGAGCGAGGGTGTGTCGACCAAGCCGATCCTTTTGATCAGCGGCTATTCGCCCTTTTGCGAAACCTTCATGGACAATGTCCGCGTCCCCAAGCGCAACCGCATCCATGATGAGAATAAGGGCTGGGACGTCGCTAAATATCTTCTCGGCCATGAGCGTGAGATGATCAGCGGCATGGGACTCGGCGGCGGTGGTCGCAATCCGCTGATCGAAGGCGCGATCGCGACGGTCGGGCTCGATCATGACGGGCGGCTCGCCGACCCGATCCTGCGCGCGCAGATCGCGATGTTCGAAGTCCGCTCGAAAGCCTTCACAGCGCAGTCGGAGCGGTTCATCGACGAATTGAAAGCGGGCAAGGCGCATCCCGCCCAGCCATCGATGATGAAATATTTCGGGACCGAGCTCAACAAATCGCGCCACGAACTGCTGATGGCGGC
>JAPKCG010000223.1 GCA_028823055.1 Sphingomonas bacterium | reverse complement strand
GACTCGGCTTCGCGGAACAGGCGGTCGCGGATCATCCGGCTGGTGACCTTGCTGCCCTCACGCCCCGCCATCGGCGAATCGTTGACCGCAAAGCGCATCGACAGCGTCGGCGGATCGATCGGCTGCGCGTGGAGCGGTTCGCTGACGCTGGTGTCGGCGATCGTATTGGCGACGGTGGCGACGGTCAGACCGGCGAGGCTGATGATGTCGCCAGCCTTGGCTTCGTCGACCGGCACGCGGTCGAGGCCGCGGAACGACATGATCTTCGACGCGCGGCCCGTTTCGATGATCTTGCCATCGTTATCGAGCGCGTGGATCGCCTGGTTGGTCTTCACCGTGCCCGAATTGACGCGGCCCGTCAGGATGCGACCCAGGAACGGATCGCGATCGAGCAGGGTGACGAGGAAGGTGAACGGAACGCCGGCAACTTCCACCTTGGGCGGCGGCACGTGGCTGACGATCGTTTCGAACATCGGGATCAGCGTGCCTTCGCGCGCATCCATGTCCGCCGACGCATAGCCGTTACGGCCCGAGGCGTAGAGGACGGGGAAATCGAGCTGTTCGTCGTTCGCGTCGAGCGAGACGAACAGGTCGAACACTTCGTCGAGCACTTCCTGAATGCGGGCGTCGGGGCGATCGACCTTGTTGACGACGACGATCGGCTTGAGGCCGAGCGCCAGTGCCTTGCCGGTCACGAACTTCGTCTGCGGCATCGCGCCTTCGGACGAATCGACCAGCAGGACGACGCCGTCGACCATCGACAGGATACGTTCGACCTCACCGCCGAAATCGGCGTGGCCGGGCGTGTCGACGATGTTGATGCGGATGCTTTCGGATTCGCCCGGCGGCGTCCAGTCGACCGAGGTCGGCTTCGCGAGGATCGTGATCCCGCGTTCCTTTTCCAGGTCGTTCGAATCCATCGCACGTTCTTCGACGCGCTGGTTGTCGCGGAAGGTGCCCGACTGGCGAAATAGCTGATCGACCAGCGTCGTCTTGCCGTGATCGACGTGCGCAATGATCGCCACGTTGCGGAGGCTCATGAGGAATCCCGATGTCTGATAAGAATGGATGGGCGCGCGCATAGCGCAAATGTTGCGCCGCGGGAAGGGGCGCGCCCATCCAAGGGTCGATCGGTCAGAAGTTCGCGCCGACCTCGACGCCGTAAAAGCGCGGTTCGCCCGCGATATAGGTCGGTACGCCGAACCCGCCGCCGGTATTGCCCGCGTCAAGCAGATAGCGTTTGTCGGTCAGGTTACGTGCAAACGCACCGATCCGGTAGCGTCCCTCGGCCAGTTCGACGCCCGCGCGCAAATTGACGAGCGTGTAGCCTTCCTGGCTGATCAGGTCCGAATTGGGCAGTTCGAAGAACACCTTGCTCTGATAGGTCGCCGACGGCGTGGCATAAAAACGCACGCCCTCCGACAGCGGCACGGAGATATTGGCACCCGCCGATGCGGTGGTTTTCGGCTGAAGGCGGAAACGCGCGCCTGCATAAGCGGGGGTCAGGTTGTTCCCGTCATCGACCTTGCCATCGATATACGCCCCGCTGCCGAACAAGGTCAGCATCGGGCTGACGCGCCAGTTCAGCTCCGCCTCGACGCCGGGATTTTTCGCCGACCCTGCGCTTTGCGTCGTCGTGACGCCGTTGTTCGTCACCGATACCTGGAACCCGTTATAGGTCTGATAGAAGGCGGACAGCGCACCGGTCAGCGCGCCGATCCGGCCCTTGATACCGGCTTCGTAATTCCAGACGATTTCCTCCGGCACGATTTGGAGGTTGGGCGACACCGGGGTCGTGGCACGCGCGCCGAGCTGGACGACGGGCGAGCGGCGGCCCTTGCTGATCGTCGCATAGACATTGATGTCAGGGGTTATCCGGAACAGCGCATTGAAGCGCGGCAGGATGGCGGTGAAGCTGCGCTCCGCGACGAATTTCGCGCCGTTCGTATTTGCCGTGCCGAGCAGGCTGGTCCGCACGCCAAGCGCCGCGAGTATCTGCGAATTCGGCTGTACCGAGCTATATCCCGACTGGCGATCCTCGATCAGCACGCGCGCGCCTGCGGTCAATTCGAGCTGCGGCGTCGGGATCCACGTACCGTCGGCAAACACCGAATAGGTGTCGTTATTGCCAAAATTCGAGAAGACCGACGCATAGGGCAACACGGTCGCAGCGCCACCGGTCAGGATCGCGGTCGCCTTCGTCGCGGGAATCGTCCCGTCGGGCGCAACGCAGTTCGGGCCGGTGGGAATGCCCGCGGCGTTAAGCGCGGTTCGAAATGGGGCATATGCCCCGGCGACCGAACAGGCGATATAGGTGCCCTCTTCAGTCGAGAAGGGTACGCGCTGCGAGCTGTTCTCGAAAAAGGCGTTCCAGCCGAACGAGGCGCGATAGGTGTCGCCCGTAAAAGCGAAGCGGCTTTCATGATTCCACTGGTCGCCCCGCGCGTCCTCGGCGAATTCGAGATACCAAGCGGGGCCACCATCGGCGTCGAACACTTCGTTGCTGTCGAAGCGGCGATAGCCGTTGACGGTCGTGAAGGTAACGCCAGGGGCCAGATCGGCGGTCAACGTGAAGTTCGCGTCATAGACGTTACGTTTCAGACCAAGCTTCGCATCGCCGAGCACGGCGGCGCTGAACGGCGAGCCCGATAATTCGGCGTAACCATAGTCGCCAGTCTGCCCGCCGGTCGGCGCGAAAGCGCGGCTCTTGAAGGCGGTGCCGGGATTGCGCTGTCCGTCATAGGTCAGGACGAGGCTGGCGGTGACCGCATCGCTCGGCCGGAAGCGGAGCGATCCGCGAATGCCGCGCTGATCCTGACCGTTCAGATCGTCCTGATCGATCCTGCCCTGATTCTGATTGGGGATTTTCGGATCGCCCGCAATGTTGCGGACATAACCGTCGCGATATTTATAGGCGAAGGCGATGCGGCCGGCGAGGATGTCGTTGCCGGCATTGATGAAGCCCGACACCTGCGTCCGGTTGAAATTGCCATATGTCGCGGTGAGGCCCGCGGACGTGCCCGTTTCGGCGGGATTGGAAATGATGCTGACCGCGCCGACCGCCGAGGCGGTGCCGAACAACGTCGCCTGTGGCCCCTTCACGACCTCCAGCCGCGAAATGTCGTACAGATCCTGATACGCGCCGCGCGACCGCGAAATGTCGACGCCGTTATAATAAAGCGTGACGCGCGCACCCTGCTGCGACGATCCTGAATCGGAGGTGATGCCGCGAATGACGATGCCCGGATTGTTCGCGCTCTGCTCCTGAATCACGAGGCCGGGGACGAACGCCGCCGCCTCCGACAACGAATTGATACCGATATCGGCGAGCCGTTTGCCGGTCAGCGCGGTGACGGTAACGGGGACATCCTCGATCTTTTGCTCACGCTTCTGCGCGGTGACGACGATATCGTCGGACTGGAAACCGTCGGTGGGGGCGGTGCCGCCCTGATCTCCCTCCACGACCGCCTGCGCCATCGCGCCCGACGATACGCAGCCGAGCAGTACGGCCAGCAGGCCGGTCGAAAACTTCACCATGTCCAAATCGCCCCTTTAGGTTGTGGGGCGCGCCTATCGACGGGACGTGACCAATTCGCGTCTTGCGCATGGCAGGCCGATGACAGCAGCGGGGCGATTCACCAGGACGCTTGGCAGCGTTTCAATAGTGTCTTATATATCCAACACAGTTGAAACCCCCCGCGATCGATAGCATTGATCGTCGCTACCGCCGCAAGGCACCGTCTGGAGATACAGCGAGTCATGGCCACCACGACCGAAACCGCCACCGCGGAACAGGAACTGACGCTGACCCCGCCCGATCCCGTGCCGACGGTCGCGCCGACCAAGGCATCGGGGCTGGTGCCGATCGACGACAAGAAGAAGACCGAGCTGGAGGCGCGAGTCGACAGCTTTGTCGACGAACTCGTCGCGCAGGACGTGAACAGCCCCGAATTCGGTCGCCGCGTCGATGCGATCACCGCGATGGGGCAAAAGGAAATCCGCGACGCGGCAGGCCAGTCGAACCGCTTCCTCGACCGTCCGGTCAAGGCGATGGACAAGGATACCGGCGTCGGCAAGGATCTGACCGCGCTGCGCCGCGTCGTCGAGGAGCTCGATCCCGGCAAGAGCGGCGCGCTGTCCAAGCCCAAGAAGCTGCTCGGCATCATCCCGTTCGGGAACAAGGTCGACAAATATTTCGACAAATACCGATCGTCGCAAAACCATATCGGTTCGATCCTGAAGAGCCTGTCGTCGGGCAAGGACGAATTGCTGATGGACAACGCCGCGATCGATACCGAGCGGGCCAATCTGTGGACCGCGATGGGCAAGCTCGAACAGATGATCCATCTGTCGCAGGCGATGGACAGCCGGTTGGAGGACAAGGCGAACGAACTCGACGCGACCGACCCCGCCAAGGCGAAGGCGATACGCGAAACCGCGCTGTTCTACGCGCGCCAGCGGACGCAGGATCTGCTGACGCAGATGGCGGTCACGGTGCAAGGCTATCTGGCGCTCGATCTCGTCAAGAAGAACAATGTCGAGCTGGTGAAGGGCGTCGACCGCGCGTCGACGACGACCGTGTCCGCGCTGCGGACGGCGGTGACGGTGGCGCAGGCGCTGACGAGCCAGAAGCTGGTGCTAGAACAGATCACGCAGCTGAACACGACGACCGCGAACATCATCGATTCGACGGGCGCGCTGCTCAAGAGCAACACCGCGCGCATCCACGAACAGGCCGCCGCCTCGACGATCCCGCTCGAAACGCTCCAGCGCGCGTTCCAGAATATCTATGACACGATGGACGCGATCGACACGTTCAAACTGAAGGCGCTCGACAGCATGAAGACGACGGTGACCGCGTTGGGGAGCGAAGTCGAAAAGTCGAAAGGCTATATCGCGCGGGCCGAGGGCGCGAACCAGAACCAGCTCAAAGGTCCGGGCGGCGATCAGTTCAAGCTGGAGTCGCTGTGAGCGAGGTCGACGACGCGATCGCGGCGGCGCGCTCATCCTGGTCGCGGATCAGCAGCAGCGACGACGGGCTGTTCACGCCGACACAGCGCCGCGCCGCGACGACGCAGGCGATCGGCAAGCGGCTGACGCGGATCGCGATCGCGGATGCCGCGATCCTGGTCGGGGCGGTCGTGGTCGGCATGATCGTACCGCTCGGCATCATGGGCGCGCTGCTCGTCATGGGGCTGTTGATCGCGGCGACGATCTTCTTCGCGACGCAGACGCCGCGCGAAGCCCCACCGCCGCCGCCCGAGCGATTGCGCACCGTCGATCTGAAAGTGCTGCCCGCGCAGACGCAGCGCTGGCTCGCGGCGCAGCGCGACAAATTGCCGACGAGCGCGCGCGGTGTCGTCGACCGGATCGCGACGCGGCTCGCGGTGCTGTCGCCGCAATTGGGCAAGGTCGATGCGGCGGACGAGAATGCATATGAACTGCGCCGCCTGATCGGCGAACA
>JAPKCG010000222.1 GCA_028823055.1 Sphingomonas bacterium | reverse complement strand
CGGGACAAATATCGATCTGGAATCAAGGAGTTCGATCGCCGGCATCCTCGATGCGCTACGCTATCACGGATTGGTTGAGCGTGGGGGCTGATCTGTGTCGTTCCTGCAACACTAGTGTATTTTGTGCGCTTGCACGGAAACCTTCCATTCGATAGTGAGTTTGCGCTGTCCGTAGTGACACTCATGAAAGGGGAATTCTATGCGGAAGATTGCCGTCGTTCTGGCACTCGCTTCAACCGCTCTCGCTTCGCCCGCCCTCGCCCGCGACAAGTCGTGGTACGTTGGCGTCGAAGGCGGCGGAATGATCGTCGAAGATATTGACTTCGATATTACCAATGCAGCCGGCGTTACCACGCCCAATGCTTCGACGCTGAACCATGATTATGGTTATGACGTCGATGGCGTTATCGGCTATGATTTCGGTGGCTTCCGCCTCGAAACCGAAGTCGGCTACCGCTCGGCGTCGGTCGATCGCTATTCGGCGATCGTTCCGGTCGGTTATTACACCTCGACGGGTGGCGTTCGCACCACGCCGGCTGGCAGTTATGACTATGCCGGTGGCAGCTCGTCGGCACTCAGCTTCATGCTGAACGGCTTGCTCGACTTCGGTCCAGATGATGGGATCCAGGGCTTCATCGGCGGTGGTGTCGGTGTCGCACGGGTCAAGGAAAAGATCGGTCTGAACACCTTCGGTTATGCCGTCGACGATTCGGATACCGTGTTCGCCTATCAGGGCCTCGCCGGTGTTCGCGCACCGCTGACCGACCATATCGACGCGACGCTGAAGTATCGTTTCTTCAACGCCGAAAACGTCAAGGTCATCAACCAGATCAACAATGCTGAATATGAAGGCCGTTTCCGGTCGCACAGCATCTTGGGTGGTGTGACGTACAACTTCGGTGAACCGGCTGCTCCGCCGCCGCCACCGCCGCCACCGCCGCCGCCTCCGCCTCCTCCCCCACCGCCGCCGCCACCGCCGGTCGTGCAGTGTTCGCCAGGACCGTTCATCGTGTTCTTCGAATGGGATAAGTCGGACATCACGCCTGAAGCCGCGTCGATCCTCGACAACGCTGTTACCCAGTATCAGAGCTGTGGTAATGCGCAGGTCATGCTGGCGGGCTACACCGATACGTCGGGTGCAGCGACCTACAACGTCGGCCTCTCGCAGCGCCGTGCGGACTCGGTCAAGTCGTACATGACGTCGCATGGCATCCCCGACGGTGTCGTCTCGACGGAAGCATTCGGTGAAACGCGTCTGCGCGTCGATACCGCCGATGGCGTCCGCGAGGTTCAGAACCGTCGCGTGGAAGTCACCTACGGGCCTGGCGCAGGAATGTAATTCCGACGCCGTTCTCAGGGACGACAGAATTGGGGAGGTCGGCGAAAGTCGGCCTCCCTTTTTTGTTATCGTGAAAATGCCGGGTTCGTTATGGCGGGGACGCCGGCGATTTACCGCTTGATGATCGTCGGATCATCTCACGCCGTCGCTTGAGCCGACACAAAGCTCCATCATGGCGGCGGGTGCCATCATGACGTGTGTGTCACCATGACAGGACACGTCACTGCGAAGGAATCATGCAATCGTTTGACGAGGGGTCACATGGCCACGCCCCCGCAGCGACACCGCGATGTTCTTTGACGCCGATCTGCGCCCGGATTACTGATCCAGCGCGATATGCAGCCAGAGCGGAGCGAGCGCGTCGCCCATCGCCTCGACACGGCGATGCTCGACCATCAAGCCGAGGTCGGGATAGGTGGCGCGGGTTCGGTCGCCGGGTTCCGCTAGCGGCGCAACGACGAGGCGGCGGTTGACCTTGGCGCGATGGTGCATCCGCGCGGTGTTTTCCTGACCGACATAGCAACCCTTGACGAAACTGACGCCGCCGAGTTCGCGCGCATTGCATTCGAGCCACAGCGTGTCGCCCGAACCGAGTTCGCGCACCCCCTCCGTCACGCCGAGCGACAGCCGATGCTGCAGCCACCCCGTCACAGGGTCGCCCGACGGTCCGAGCCAGCGCCGTCCCAGCGCGGGCAGGCGCGGGTCATGGTCGGTTGTATCGGCGTCGGCAATCGGCGACCAGTGGACGCCGAGGTCGCTTGGCGCGATCTCGATCGCGCGGCGCAGGCGATACATGGTCAGCCGCCGTGCCAGCGCCTCGACCTGATCCGCCTCCGCATCGATCAGCACCGCTTCACCATCGTCCCAGAGCAGGAAATCGAACAGCGCCTTCCCCTGCGCCGTCAACAGCCCCGTCCAGATCGGCATCGTCGGCGACAGCGCGGTGACGTCGGCGGGCACGAGACCCTGCAGGAATCCGTGAACATCATCGCCCGACAGGCGCAGGACGGCGCGATCGGCCAGCTGCGTTCCGGCGATCGGCGGGGTTGGGGTGTCGGTCATGCCCAAGAGATAGGACTCGCGGGGAGCAAACCCAATGGGGGGCGGGGTTACGGGGGTGCTGGTGAAACGCGACAGACCCGGCTAGTCGATCCGACCATGACCCAGCAACTGACGATCCGCACGCCCGACGACTGGCATTGCCACCTGCGCGATGGGGAGATGCTTGGCGCTGTGGCGACGGCGACCGCGCGCCAGTTCGCGCGCGCGATCGTCATGCCGAACCTGGTGCCGCCGGTGACGACGGTCGCGGCGGCGACGGCATATCGTGACCGGATCGCGGCGGCGCGCCCGCGGGATAGCGGGTTCGCGCCGCTGATGACCTGTTACCTGACCGACGATGCCGATGCCGATGAAATCGTGCGCGGTTATCGCGAGGGCGTGTTCGCGGCGTGCAAACTCTATCCCGCCAATGCGACGACCAACTCCGCCCACGGCGTGACCGACATCGCCCGGCTCGCCCCGGTGTTCGCGGCGATGCAGCGTGCGGGAATGCCGCTGCTGGTTCATGGCGAGGTGACATCGCGCGAAATCGATATTTTCGACCGGGAGGCGGTGTTCATCGACCGCGTGCTGGCGCCGTTGATTCGCGATTTTCCCGAACTCAGGATCGTTCTCGAACATATCACCACCGAACAGGCAGCGGATTTCGTCGGCGCGGCGACGACCCCGCTCGCCGCCACGATCACCCCGCATCATCTCCACATCAACCGCAACGCGATGTTCGATGGGGGGATGCGGCCGCACGCCTATTGCCTGCCCGTCGCGAAGCGGGAGCGGCATCGGCTGGCGCTGCGTCGGGCGGCGACGTCGGGATCGGCGAAGTTCTTTCTCGGCACCGACAGCGCGCCACACGCCCGCCACGCCAAGGAAAGCGCGTGCGGATGTGCGGGCGTGTTCAACGCGCCATTCGCGCTCGAAAGCTATCTTCAGGTGTTCGATGAGGAAGACGCGCTCGACATGTTCGAAGGCTTCGCCTCGGAACATGGCCCGCGCTTCTATGGTCTGCCGCTCAACGCGGGCAGGACGACCTTCGAACGCAGCGGCTGCGACGTGCCCGAGGTGATCGAGCGCGACGGCATCGCGCTCGTGCCCTTCCACGCGGGCCAGCGACTCGACTGGCGGCTCGTCTAGACGGGGGCGATGCGGCGCCGCCGACGATGGGTGGCCAGTGCGCTGACGGTAAAGATCGCGAGCCCGGTCCAGATCAGCGCGAAACAGATCAGCATCGGGGTTGTCAGCGGTTCCCCGAACAGAAAGACGCCGAGCGCGAACTGGATCGACGGCGCCAGATACTGGAGCAGGCCGAGCGTGCCGTAAGATAACCGCCGCGCCGCCGATGCAAAGAGCAGCAGCGGCACCGATGTCGCCACCCCGCTCGCCACGAGCAGCGCATCGATGCCATGATCGCGCCCGAAACCCGAACCGCCACTCGCCCACAGCCAGATCAGCCAGGCGACCATCGCGGGCGTCAGCAGCAATGTTTCGGTGGCAAGCCCCTCAAGTGATCCGACGGGCGCGATTTTCCGCACCAGGCCGTAAAAGCCGAACGAAAAAGCCAGCGTCAGGCTGATCCACAATGCCGCGGGGGCGGAGAATGCCATGATCGCTACGCCGATCCCCGCGAGGGCGACAGCCACCGTTTGCGCACGCGTCAGGCGTTCCTGGAGGAAAATCATGCCCAGCGCGACGTTGACGAGCGGATTGAGGAAATAGCCGAGGCTGGCGGCGACGACGTGATCGTGATTGACCGACCAGATATAGACGAGCCAGTTGATCGCGATGAGCGTGGCGCTGACCGCCATCAGTCGTAACGTCTTGGGCGTCATCAGCAATGTGCGCCAGTCACGCAGCCGTCCGCGTGCGAGCATCACCAAGGTCAGCAGGATCAGCGACCAGACGATGCGATGCGCGACGATCTCGACCGCGCCGATCGAATCGAGCAGCCGGAAATATAGCGGCAGGAACCCCCAGATGAGGTAACAGCCGACCGCATAGACGAGCCCGCGCGTCGGGCGTTCGGCAGGGTTAGGGGCGGCAGCGTCCGTCATAGGCGCGCCGGTAGCGCGCGGCGTGGCGGCTTCCCAGCGTTAATCGATTTCTCGCCCGAGCGCGGGCAGGGTCAGAAGGGCAGCCACTTCGCCTTCTGCGAGAATTTCATATAGCCGACGTTGACGCCCGCACGATAACCGACACCGAGCCGGATCGGAATCAGCACGATGTTACCGCGGCGCAAATAGGTCGCGGCGAACCCGCCGATGAAATATAGTCGCCCCTCCGCCGCGGGAAAGCGGTGATAGAGTTCCTCGGTGTCGTAAAGATTATAGACGAGGACGAAGACCTTGTTCGCATCGCCGCCGAAATCGAACCCGACCGATGGCCCGGTCCAGTAAACGGGGCGCTGTCCCTCGACCTTGTGCGTCATCACGCCCGACCCGTAACGCAAGCCGACCACGAACGCGCCCGATGCCTCTCGCCCGGCGATATAGGCGTTGGGACGGCCCTGTTCCTTCAGCACTTTCTCGATAATACCGGCGAGCCCCGCTGCGCCTTTACCGAATACGCCTTCACCCGCCGCGATCAGATCTTCGCGTTGATAGGTATCGGCGGCCTGGATCGTCGCATCCGCACGCGCATCCTGACGTTCGTCGGTGATGGGCACAGGCGGCGCGGTCGGTGGCTGATAGGGGGCGATGGTGGACTGGTCACCCGCATCGACGGCGTCGCCGGGCGCGGGCCGGGCAGGTTGCTGCTGCGCGGGGGGCATGGTGTTCAGATCGCTGTCGATCGCGCGATTGGGATCGATCGTCGTCACCTGTGGCGGCGCGCTCGCCCCCAACAGGATCGCGATGGCCGCTCCGAGCAAAATACGCACATGCCGTCCCCAATTCCCCGAATATCACGGTTAATCAGTCCTGGCCTGCACCAACAATGAACGAGCGGCAACCCGAGTCGATTTTACGTCGTGCCGCACTCCTTGAGCCCATTGATGCCCCGCACTCTCCCCGCTATATCCGCCGCTCACTGCAGCCGGAGACGTGGGTGAGCGGCTGAAACCAACGCTTTGCTAAAGCGTCG
>JAPKCG010000221.1 GCA_028823055.1 Sphingomonas bacterium | reverse complement strand
ATCTGATGCGGCCGACGCCGGATACCG
Source organism: Sphingomonas bacterium (assembly GCA_028823055.1). Classification (GTDB taxonomy): domain Bacteria; phylum Pseudomonadota; class Alphaproteobacteria; order Sphingomonadales; family Sphingomonadaceae; genus Sphingomonas. The sequence continues at coordinate 5,450 of JAPKCG010000221.1, read as the reverse complement.
CACGCCTTGCCTATATGCTTCTCGCAAACCTCGGCAACTAAGCCATGTTCCGTCTTGCCACTGCGCGCGCCTCGGCGCTGCCCCTCGCGATCCTGCTCCTCGTCGTGGTGATGGTGGTCCCCATCCCCGCCGCGTTGCTCGACATCTTCTTCGTCGCCAATATCGCGATCAGCCTGGCCGTGCTGATGGTCGCCCTGAATGCGCAAAAGCCGCTCGATTTCTCCGCCTTCCCGACCGTTCTCCTGTTCGCGACGCTGTTCCGCCTGGGCCTCAACGTCGCCTCGACCCGCATCGTGCTCGTTCACGGTCATGAGGGCGAAAGCGCGGCGGGCCATGTCATCGAGGCTTTCGGGACTTTCCTGATCGGCGGCGACTATGTCGTCGGGATTTTCGTCTTCGCGATCCTGATGATCATCAACCTGATCGTCGTGACCAAGGGCGCGGGCCGCGTTTCCGAAGTCAGCGCGCGCTTCACGCTCGATGCGTTGCCCGGCAAACAGATGGCGATCGACGCCGATCTCAACGCCGGGCTGATCACCCCCGACGAAGCCAAGGCGCGCCGCGTCGAGGTATCGACCGAGGCCGATTTCTACGGGTCGATGGATGGTTCGTCCAAATTCGTGAAGGGCGATGCGGTCGCCGCGATGCTGATCCTCGCCGCCAATATCGTCGGTGGCCTGATCCTCGGCCCCGTCAGCCACGGGCTGACCATCGCGGATGCCGCGCATAATTATATCCTGCTCGCGATCGGCGACGCGCTCGTCGCGCAGTTGCCATCGCTGATGCTCTCGATCGCGGCTGCCGCCATCGTCACCCGCGTCAGTTCGGACAAGGATCTCGCGGGCCAGATCGGCGGCCAGTTCGGCGCGTCGAAGACGTGGATTCCCGTCGCCGCGATCCTGACGCTGCTCGGGCTGTTCCCCGGCATGCCGCATCTGCTGCTGCTCAGCGCGGCGGGCATTGCCGGGTTCGCCGCCTGGAAACTCCGCCAGATCGAAGGCCGCCCCGCGCCCATCGCAGCGCCGGTCGCTGAAGAAGCCCCCGACCCCTCGAAGATCGGCTGGGACGAAGTCACCGACGGGATGCAGGTCAATCTCGACATCGGCTATGGCCTCGTGCCGCTCGTCGACGAACGCAAGGGCGCGCCTTTGATGGGCCGGATCACCGGCGTCCGCCGCCAATTGTCGAAGGATCTCGGCTTCGTCGTCCCGCAATGCCGGGTCCGCGACGATATCAACCTCGCCCCCTTCACCTATCGAATCCTCGTCAACGGCGTGGTAGTCGGGGAGGATCAGGTGTCGCCCGACGACATGCTTGCGCTCGATACGGGCCAGGGGTTCGGCGCGCTCGATGGCAAGGCGGCGCGCGATCCGACGTTCGGGCTCGCGGCGACATGGATCGCGCCCGGCGATGCCGATGCCGCGACCGGCGCGGGCTATCTCGTCGTCGATGCCAGCACGGTGATGGCGACGCACCTCAACCACCTGCTCGGCACCTCGGCATCCGACCTGCTCGGTCCCGATGAAGTCCAGTCGCTACTCGACGGGCTGAAGGAACGCGCCGCCAATCTGGTCGCCTCGCTGACGCCGCAACCGCTGCCGCTCACGACATTGACGCAGGTGCTTAAGGGTTTGTTGGCAGAGAATATTGCATTGAAGGAATTCCGGCGGATTGCGCAGGCGATTTCGGTCGCGGCGCAGCGGACACAGGATGCAGAGGAAATCATCGAGATGATCCGTCCCGACCTTGGCGCACTTATCATCCAGAAACTGTGCGGCGTCCGCGAACCGCTTCGCGTCATGACGCTGGAGGGTCAGCTCGAAGGACTGCTCGGCCAGGCGATGCGCTCCGACACGTCGCGCCGCCACGTCATCGAACCCGATCTGGGCCGCCGCATCGTCGAGGCGCTGCAACACGCGGCGCAACCGCTGATCGACGACGCGAAACCCTTTGCGCTCGTCGTCCAGCCCGCGATCCGCGTCGCGATCCGCAAACTGGTCAAGACGTGCCTGCCCGATACCCCCGTCCTCTCCTTCTTCGAAGTTCCCGAGGACAAGGCGGTCGAGGTCGTCGCGGTGATCGGTGCGCCGCAGCAGCATCAGGCGCTGGCAGCATGAGCGCCGAACCGATGAAGAGCGCGTTTGCGCATGCGGAACCGATCGCGGCCCCGCTGACCTACGCGCCCCGCCCCACGGCGGCGGCGTCGACCGAAACGATGGTACGGCAATATCTGCCGCTCGTCCGCCGGCTCGCCTGGCATGTTCATGGCAGCATGAGCACGCTCATCGATATCGAGGATCTGGTTCAGGTCGGGCTCGTCGCGCTGGTCGAGGCGATGACCCAGCCGCACGAACGCGGCCCTGCCTTTACCGCCTATCTCTCGACGCGACTACGCGGCTCGATGATCGACGAATTGCGGCGTCAGGCAACCTCGACGCGCGGCGCGATGCGTCGCCGCCGTGCCTTTAACGATGCCGTCACCCGGCTCACCTCCGCCAGCGGCGCCGCTCCGACCGAGGCCGCGCTCGCGATTGATCTGGGCGTTACCGTCGACAAATTACGCGCCGATTATGCGAGCGCGGAGGCGATCCGCTTCGATTCGATCGACGACCTTTATTCCGATGATCTGCCCTGGTTCGCCGACGATGGCCCCAATGCATTCGAACAACTTGCCGAAAGCGATCTCCGCGATACGCTGGTACAGGCGATCGGCGCGCTTCCCGAGCGCGAGGCGCAGGTCGTCCAGATGTATTATGTCGACGAGTTGAATCTCGAAGAGATCGGCATGGTCCTCGGCGTCGGGTCGGCGCGCGTCTGCCAGATCAAGGCATCGGCGCATGCACGACTGAAAAAAATACTCGCCGACAAGGTCTGACCACCGGCGGCGCGGTCATCAGCGGCTATGCCGCGACCGCCCATCCCGCCCCTTCCTCATCATCGTTCGCGACCGTCATGCGTCCCGGACGCGGCACCGTCGCACGCCGACGCGCGCGCGACGCGCGCCGCACGCTTCTCGCGATTCGGGTCTTCAACGCGTCCAGGCGCACCGAACTCGCCACCATCACCGCCGCGACCGCCGCGTCGATCAGCGAAGCCGCATCGATCACGACCAGCCATGACGCGATCTCGGGCGCGCCCATCGCCATCAACCGGACGCTCTCGTCGCCGATCAGCCAGACAAGCCCCGCGATCAGCGCGACGAGCGATGCGGTCAGCAGCACATGGCCGCGACCTGTCTTGTTGATAAACCGCGCCGGGGCCGTGACGGACCCACGATAGAGCGTGCGTCCGATCGGCGTGTCCGCCCCCGCCAGCATCAGCGACCATAATAACAGCAACGTCACGGCCATCGCCCATCCCCTCTCGCGTTATCGCTGAAAGGATCAGATGGGCGCGCCGCTGTCCTACAACAAGGAAATGGGGCTGGATTCGCCACGCTCTTTCCTGATCGTCGGTTGGTTCCACGTCCCCTGGTGTCGCCTCACGCACAGGCGGTGACACGTTGGCGGCCGGACTCACTCATCCTTCGCGCGGCTCCCCCCGATGACGAACCACGTCACGACCGCGACCTTTGGGAACGTTCGCGCGTGCAAAAACCCCGGCGGCATCGCTGCCACCGGGGTTCTCGCGCGCTCTTGTGAAGAGAGGGCGTCCTCGGCACCGTTACCCATGGGGGGCGGTGCCGGTGCCGAAGCGCTGGATTACTGAAGCAGCTTCAGCACGCCCTGCTGCGACTGGTTCGCCTGCGACAGCATCGCGGTCGATGCCTGGCTCAGGATCGATGCCTTAGCGAGCGCGGTCGATTCCGCCGAGAAATCGGCGTCCTCGATGCGGCTGCGTGCTTCGGACAGGTTGGTCGCATTCGAGGTCAGGTTGTTGATCGACGATTGCAGCTGGTTCTGTGCCGCACCCAATCCGGCGCGCGACGTCGAAACCGCTTTGAGCGCCGCATCGTACTTGGCGAGATCCGCCGTGGCGTTGACCGCGGTCGCACCGGCAACGTCGGTGATCGCGGCGGCGTCGGTCAGACGTGCCAGCGTAACGGTTGCGGTATCCACCGCGTTGGCACCGGTCTGGATCGAAACCGTGCCGTCGGTGCCAGCAGCTGGCACCCCTGCGGTCGAAACGTCGAACAGCTTGTTGCCGTTGAATTCGGTGTTCGCCAGAAACTTGGTGATATGCGTGGCCAGAGCGTCCTGCTCGGCCTTCAGATTGGTCTTGTCGTTCGTCGAATAGGTGCCGTTGTCCTTCTGGACCTGCAGTTCGCGCATCCGCTGCAACATGTTGCTGACTTCGCTCAGCGCGCCTTCGGCGGTCTGCGCCAGCGAGATGCCGTCGTTCGAGTTGCGGATACCCTGGTTCATGCCCTTGATCTGCGCGGTCATCGACGTGACGATGGCGAGGCCGGCGGCGTCGTCCTTGGACGAATTGATGCGCTTGCCGGTCGACAGGCGCTCCATCGAGGTGCTCTGCATCTGCGTTGCGGCGGTCGATGCGGTTGCAGCGCGCAGCGCCGAGATGTTCGAAGCGATAACAGTCATGGTTCTATCTCCATCAATTTCGGCACCTACCCCGCCGCCCCCAGAGCGGAGGGCCGAGCTGCCAAAGGAGGTAACGACCGCGCCGCACGGGACTTAAGCGAAAAAATTCGCTGCCGCCGTTCGGCCGGGGTCGGTCCAGAACCGCTCCAACCGCGCCCCATACGCGCGCGGTAATCTTATTCGCGCGCGCGACGCGCCCTCACGCGCCCGGAAATAATTTGCCGCAGCGGCAGTCGCTTTAACCGCGCATTTACCACCCTTGCCGCATTCTCCCTTTGTCCAGGGGGAATTGCCATGCGTTCGATCTTTCCAACCGCCGCCGTCACGAAGCGGAAATATGCGCTGATCTCCAGCCTTCGGGCACAGGGGTTCGGCGTCGGCACGATGGAACAGAATCAGCCGGGGCCGGGCGACATCTTCCTCGTTGCGGAAGGCGAGGCACCGCCCGCGCCCGCCCGCACCGTCATGATCGGGGAAGAGGGTCGTCACGTCATCCCCTCCCGCGACGGCAATCCCGCGCGTATCGCTTTCGAAAGCGCGGACGCCGCGATCGGCTACGGTTTCGCCCGCGCGCTGATCGGCGGTGCCGACATGCCGACCGCCGCCGATCCCGAAAGTCTCGCGCTGCTCGCCCTGGCCGAACGCGTGGCGGAGGCGGACATCACCGTCCTCATCAACGGCCCGACCGGCACCGGCAAGGAAGTGCTCGCCCGCGCGATCCACAACGGTTCGCCGCGCCGCGATGGCCCATTCATCGCGATCAACTGCGCCGCGCTGCCAGAAACGATGCTGGAAGCGATGCTGTTCGGGCATCAAAAGGGTGCGTTCACCGGTGCCTCGTCGGGCGGCGAGGGCTTTTTCCGTGCCGCCGACGGCGGTACGATCCTGCTCGACGAAATCGCCGAAATG
>JAPKCG010000220.1 GCA_028823055.1 Sphingomonas bacterium | reverse complement strand
TGACGACAGCGTCGCACGGGAACGGCGGACCTTGCGCGCGCGCTACCAGCTCGTCGATTTGACCGACGGCAGCGTCCTGATCGACGCATCCGCCGGGTCCGACGCAGGGATCGACGTCGTCGGGTCAGAATATGCGACGATCGCGGCGGAAAACACCGCGCTCGAACGTCTCGCGGGGATCGTCGCGGATCAGATCGTCGCGCGCCTCGCTTCCTATGCGCGGCAACGCCCCCTGGCGGCCCCCGGCGCGCCGTGAAGGCGAACGCCCGAGACGCTCGCGCGAAACTCGACCGGCCGTCGCCCGACTGTCGACTCTATCTCTTTCACGGGGCCGACGCCTCCGCCGCTGCCGAACTGGCGGAGCGACTTGCCCGTGCCCTCGGTCCCGATATCGAGCGTGTCGATCTCGACGGCGCGACGCTGCGGAGCGATCCCGCACGACTGGCGGATGAAACCGCATCGATGTCGCTATTCGGCGGCGCGCGCTATATTCGCGTATCCCCCGCCGGCGATGAATGTCTCGATGCGTTCACGGCGCTGCTTGCCGCCGAAACCGCGGGCAATCCGGTGATCGCGCTCGCCCCGACGATCAAATCGACCGCCAAGATCGCCAAGCTCGCCAATGAATCGCGGCTCGCACTGTCGGTCGCCTGTTACGAGCCGAGCGCGCAGGAGGCAGAATCGATCGCGGCGACGATCGCGCGCGACGCGGGCTTGCGCCCCGTCGGCGATGTGGCACGCCGACTGGTTGCGGCGGCGGGCGGCGACCGCGCGGTGATCCATCGCGAAATTGAAAAGCTCGCCCTCTACCTCGACGCCGCGCCTGATCGCCCTACCGATCTCGACGACGCGGCGCTCGATGCGGTGGGCGCGGATCTGGGCGATACCGAAGTGACACGCCTGGTCTCCGCGATGATCGAGGGCAATAGCGCGGCGCTCGGCCATGAACTCGTCCGCCTCGACGAAGCGGGCGTGTCGCCGATCCCGTGGCTACGCCAAATCGGACGCCGGTTGATCACGCTTGCCGAAATGCGCGCCGACATCGATCGCGGCGATGAACCCGGCGCGGTCATGAAGCGGCACCGCGTGTTTTTCCGTGAAGAGGCCGCGACCGCGCGCGCCTTGCGCCGCTGGTCGCCTGCGATGTTGACCCGCGCGCTCGAACGCCTGCGCATCGCCGAACGCGCGGTAATGGCAAGCGCCGCGGCGGGGGGCGTCCTCGCCGATCATGAAGTCGTCGCCATCGCGCACGCGATCGAACGCCGGGGCTAAGATCAGATCTGCTCGCCGGTCAGCCGCTGACAGACCATATCGAGCTGATCGAGCGATGAATAGCTGATCGCGATCGTCCCGCCATCGTCGCTATGCGAAATGCGAATGCCGAGCCCCAGCAAATCCGATAATTGCCGTTCGAGCGCGGCAATATCGGCATCGGGTGCTGCAGGCTCCTTGCGTTCGCGCGTACCCCCGCCGTTACGTTGCTTCTTCGCCCCCCGCGCGAGCTTTTCGGTTTCCCGCACCGACAGGCCCTTGTCGATCACCTCTTCGGCGAGCAGTTCGACATCGCGCGCACCGAGCAGTGCCCGCGCATGGCCCATCTGCAGCGCGCCCTCCGACACATGGGCTTGAACGCTGGCGGGCAGATCGAGCAGGCGAAGCAGATTTGCGACATGGCTGCGCGATTTATGAACGATCTTCGCGAGAGCATCCTGCGTATGACCATATTCGCCCGCCAGCCGTTGATAGGCCTGCGCTTCTTCGATCGCGTTGAGATCCTCGCGCTGGATATTCTCGATCAGCGCGAGTTCGAGCGTTTCCGCATCGCCGAGTTCGCGAATGACGACGGGCACTTCATGGAGCCGCGCGCGCTGCGCCGCGCGCCAGCGGCGCTCGCCCGCGACGATCTGAAAATCATGCCCATGCGGCCGGACGACGATCGGCTGGATCAACCCTCGCGCGGCAATCGAAGCGGCAAGTTCGTCGAGCAGCGCATCATCGAAGTGGCGGCGCGGCTGATCGGGATGCGGTGACATCGCGCTGACCGACAGCATCCGCACACCCGGCGGCGTTGCCGACCCCGCCGTCGTCGGTGCCTCGCTCGCGATTTCACCAAGCAGCGCGCTCAATCCCCGGCCCAATCCCGGCCTCGCGCGTTTGTTGTCGCTCACGCCGCCACCGCCGTCGATTTCGCGAGCCGCCCGATCATTTCACGGGCCAGCGCGATATAGGCCTGCGACCCGGCGCAACGATGGTCGTAAATCAAGGCTGGCAAGCCGTGGCTCGGCGCTTCGGACAAGCGGACGTTACGCGGAATTTCGGTTTTGAAGACGACATTACCCAATACTGCTCGCACATCGTTCGCGACCTGATCGGTCAGCCGGTTACGGCGGTCGAACATCGTCAGCGCGACGCCAAGGATCGACAGACCGGGATTGAACCGTTCGCGAATGCGCTCGACCGTCGTCAGCAATTGCGAGAGGCCCTCAAGCGCGAAGAACTCACATTGCAACGGTACGAGTAGTGAATCGGCGGCCACCATCGCGTTGATCGTCAGCAGCCCGAGTGACGGAGGACAATCGATAAGGACGATGTCCCACCGACCTTCGGCCGATTTCAACGCACGATCGAGCCGGTGCGTTCGCGCCTCGAACTCGACCAACTCGATTTCCGCACCCGACAGGTCGACCGTCGCAGGAAGCAGATCGAGCCGCGGCACGCGCGTCGCGATGACCGCCTCATCGAGCGTCGCTTCACCGATCAGCACATGATAGCTCGACTTGATCCGCTGCGCATGGCCAACGCCGACCCCCGTCGATGCGTTGCCCTGAGGGTCGAGGTCGAGGAGCAGCACACGCTTTCCCGTCGCGGACAGCGCGGTCGCAAGGTTGATGGCGCTGGTCGTCTTGCCAACGCCGCCCTTTTGATTGGCGATCGCGATGCAGGTCATCGGTGCTTCTCCACGATCAGGATCGATGATTCGGCATTCGTCAGACTATGTTCCACGTGAAACATCTTGCCTCGCTGCAGCCGCCGCAACTGGACGACATCTTCGGGATCGAGCCGCCCGCGTGGTAGTATCCATCGCGTCTCGGGTGTGGCGCAATGCGCGCTCGCTTGCAAAAGCTTTTCGACAGATGCGACTGCGCGTGCCGATATAATCCGTGCCGACAGATCGACTTGTTCCACTTTGGCACAAACGATCGATGCGTTGGTGAGCCCGAGTGTATCGATAGCGCCATCGATAAATTCGACCCTGCGCTTGCGCGGTTCCACCATCACGACAGGAGCGTCACGCAGGATCGCGACGACCATGCCGGGAAATCCGCCCCCGGTGCCGATGTCGAGCCAAAGCCCGTCATCGGCCTCCGCCAGTGCGACCAGCTGCGCCGAATCGATCGCGTGACGCGACCAAATCTCGGCAATCGATGCAGGGGAGACAAGATTCTGTCGCTGGTTTTCATCGATCACGAGCGACAGGAAACGGCCAACCGTCGCGGTACGGATCTCACCGAACCGCTCGACCATCCACGCCTGGGCCTGGGCTTCGGTCATGCGGCCTTGCGCTGAATATGTAGATAAATCGCCGATAGCGCCGCTGGGGTGATACCACGAATGCGTGCTGCCGCCGCAAGAGACGCGGGACGCGCCTGCGTAAGCCGATCGAGCATCTCGTTCGACAATCCCGCAATATCGGCGAACCGGAGATCAATCGGAAGCGCTATCGCTTCGTCACGCCGCATCCGCGCGATCTCTTCCGCCTGGCGTTCCAGATACGGCGCATAGCGCGCGTCCTCGACCATCTCCGCAACCACGGCCTCGGGATAGCTATCGCCCACATCGATCAGATCGTCGACGGCGATATGGGGGAAGCGCAGCCATTCGAATGCGGTCCGTCTCGCACCATCCTGCGCCACGATAATGTCCTTGGCCGACAGCGCCGTCGCGGTGAAGCTGGCATCGAGCGCCGTTCGCAACCGACTGCGGTGCTGCCCCGTCTCCGCCTGATGCCTCAGCCGGTCCTTCCCGACACATCCGATCGCCTGCGCCACGTGGCCCAGCCGCGTCGCCGCATTGTCCGCACGCAGCGATAGACGAAATTCCGCCCGCGCGGTCAGCATCCGGTAAGGCTCGGTAACGCCCTGCAACGTCAGATCGTCGATCATCACCCCGATATAACTCGTGGCGCGATCCAGAATGACCGGCGCCTGCCCCCCTGCGTCGGCGGCGGCATTGATCCCGGCAACCAGCCCCTGCCCCGCGGCCTCTTCATAGCCAGTGGTTCCGTTGATCTGCCCCGCGCAATAAAGCCCCGGCATCGCATGAACCGACAGTCGCGCGTCGAGCGAGCGCGGATCGATATAATCATATTCGACGGCATAGCCGGGCACGACGATCGCCGCACGCTCCAGCCCCGGAATTGACGCGATCATCGCGGCTTGTACGTCGGTCGGCAGAGACGTCGACAGGCCGTTCGGATAGACCAGATGATCATCGAGCCCCTCCGGCTCCAGAAACACCTGATGCCCATCACGATCGCCGAAGCGACTGACCTTATCCTCAATCGACGGACAATAACGCGGACCCGCCGCCCCGATTGCACCGCTGAACAGCGGTGACCGATCGAGCCCAGCACGAATAATGTCGTGCGTTCCGTCATGCGTGCGCGCGATCGCGCAACTCACCGAGGGCAGAACGCGCTGTCCTATGGTCGACATCGTCCATCGTTCGTCATCGGACGGCTGCTCGTCGAGCCCCGCCCAGTCGATTGTCCGCCCATCGAGCCGTGGCGGTGTCCCCGTCTTCAATCGTTCGATGGGCAAGCCGAGCGCACGAAGCTGCGCGGCAAGCGGCTTGGCGGCGCGCTCGTCGATACGCCCGCCCTCATAGCGCTCATCACCGCGGAACAGCCGCCCACCCAAAAAAGTCCCCGTCGCCAAGATAACGGTGCGAGCCGCAATGGTCGATCCGTCTTCGAGCTCGACACCCGCCGCACGGCCATCGATCACGCGAAGCGCGGCCACGTCGCCTTCGATGATCGTCAGTCCATCGGTCGCGGCAAGCATATCACGAACCGCCGCGCCATAGCGTTTACGGTCCGCCTGAACGCGCGGTCCCTGCACCGCTGCGCCCTTGCTCCGATTGAGCATTCGATAATGGATCGCACCGCGATCGGCCGCCCGCGCCATGATCCCGTCGAACGCGTCGATCTCTCTAACGATATGCCCTTTGCCCAGCCCGCCGATCGCGGGGTTGCACGACATCGCCCCGATCTTCGCCGCGCTGAACGTGACAAGTCCGGTCGTCGCGCCACATCGCGCTGCTGCGGCTGCCGCCTCGGTGCCGGCATGGCCACCGCCGATTACGATCACATCGAACATCGCAATCGCCTAATGCGCGGCGCGCTTCCGGTCAAAAATGTTCCACGTGGAACATCACTTTCCGATGCAGAATTTTCCAAATAGCGCATCCAGCATCGCCTCGGTCGCATCGA
>JAPKCG010000219.1 GCA_028823055.1 Sphingomonas bacterium | reverse complement strand
GGTCGCCGCGGTCGCCGATTGGCGAGTCGACGCGGCGCTGCAAAAGCTGAAAAAGGGCGACGCCCCGCCGACGCTGACGCTGGGCGAGAACCCCGACATTCTTGCGACGCTGGCGCGCAGTCCGCGCCGTCCGGGCTTGCTGATCGGCTTTGCCGCGGAAACCGAACAAGTCATTGCGCACGCCACCGCCAAGCGCGAACGCAAGCGCGCCGACTGGATCGTCGCGAACGACGTGTCGGGCGACGTATTCGGCGGCGATGCGAACACGGTCCATCTCATCACGGCCGATAGCACAGAGACCTGGGAACGCCTGCCCAAGGACGAGGTCGCCACCAGGCTGGCATCGCGGATCGCCGATGCGCTAAAGGACGCCTCATGACCGACATTCATATTGCGCTCAAGCGGCTCGATCATGGCGCGGGCCTGCCGCTGCCCGCTTATGCCACCCCCGGCGCGGCGGGGATGGATATCGTGTCCGCCGAGGAATTGACGCTTGCTCCGGGCACGCGCGCCGCCGTTGCGACCGGGTTCGCGATCGCCATTCCCGAAGGGTATGAAGTTCAGGTACGCCCTCGTTCGGGATTGGCGCTGAAACACGGCATTACCTGTCTCAACACCCCCGGTACGATCGACAGCGACTATCGTGGTGAAGTGAAGATCATCCTCGCCAATCTGGGCGATATGCCCTTTGCCATCGCGCGCGGTGACCGGATTGCGCAACTCGTTCCCGCCCCCGTCTTGCGTGCCGCGATCGATGAGGTGGCAACGCTTGACGAAACCCAGCGGGGTACGGGCGGCTTCGGATCGACGGGCAGGTGATCGTGTTCCTCGCCCTCACGGCTCAAGCGCTTGCGATCGTCGAGGAGCCGGCGGCGGCCCCTCCCCCCACCGACACTGCGGTTACCGCGACGCCTGCGCCGATGCCGCCCCAGGACTGGACGATGCTGCCCACGCTGCGCCTTGCCAAACCAGTCGTGGACAGTCCGGCGCTGGCGCAATTCGTCCGTGGAGAAGTCGCCAGCGGACGCTGTTCGGCGCAGCGTCCAATCGGAACGGGCTACAGTCTCAAGATCGAGATCGCCGTGCTGGTGACTCCACAGGGCCTCGTCCGTCGCACCGTTCCGCGCGCGATCGGGTGTCCGTCGGTCGAACAATATTCAGCCGGTCTCGCCTTCAGCCGCGTGATGGGCAACGTCCTGACCGATGGCCTGAAGAGCGACAGCTGGTATCGGACCAGCATGGCATTCGCATGGCCGGGGTGACACTCACCGACGCCGATCTCACCCGATACGCGCGACATATCGTTTTGAAGGAAATCGGCGGCGACGGGCAGAAACGGCTGATGGCCGCGCATGTGGCTGTGATCGGCGCGGGTGGAATCGGGTCTCCCGCGATCCAGTATCTCGCCGCCGCGGGTATCGGTCGGATGACCCTGATCGATGACGACCATGTCGATCTGTCGAACCTTCAGCGTCAACTGCTGTTCGGCACCGACGATGTGGGCGCGGCGAAGGTTTCCGCCGCCGCTGCCGCCGTAAGCGCGCTCAATCCCTCTGTCGAGATCGGGCAATGCGCGGTGCGGATCGACCGCGACAATGCCGCCGCCTTGCTCGACGGCGTTGATGTCGTCCTTGATGGATGCGACAATTTCGACACCCGGCTTGCGGTCGCGGACGCGGCGCTGTCGGCGCGTATCCCGCTTGTATCCGCCGCGATCGGGCAATTCGATGGTCAGCTCGGTGTCTTTCGCGGGTGGGAAGCCGACAAGCCCTGCTATCGGTGCTTTGTCGGGTCGGAGCCGACGCGCGACGCGGGCAGTTGCGCCGCAGACGGGGTGCTCGGCCCCGTCGCGGGTATTTTCGGCAGTCTCGCCGCGCTTGAGGCGATCCGCGCGATCGTCCCTTTTGGCGACAACAGCGCCGGCAAGTTACTGCTCGCCGACCTGCTCACGCTGCGCTTCCGGACGATCGCGCTGCCGAAAGACCCCGGCTGTCCGGCTTGTCGCGATTACCGACCGGTATAGTCGCGATACCAGTCGATGAAGCGCGGAATACCTTCTTCGAGCGACACGCGCGGCGCGAAATCGAGGTCGCGCTGCGATGCGGCGATGTCGGCATAGGTCGCGCGGACGTCGCCCGGCTGCATCGGTTGCAGGTCGCGCACCGCCTTCTTGCCGCACGCCTGTTCGATCAAATCAATGAAATGGCTCAACTGTTCGGGGCGATGATTGCCGAGATTATAGACCGCATGGACGGTGCGCGATCCGCCCGCCTTTAACTCGCCATTGTCGGCGGGCGGGCGGTCGAGGGAGGCGACGACACCGGCGACGATGTCGTCGATGAACGTGAAATCGCGCTGCAGCTTGCCATTGTTGAATACCTTGATCGGCCGGCCTGACAGGATCGCATCGGCAAACAGCCACGCCGCCATATCGGGGCGACCCCACGGCCCGTAAACGGTGAAGAACCGCATTCCCGTCAGCGGGATATTGTAGAGGCTGGCATAGCTTTCGCTCATCAGCTCGTCCGCCTTTTTGGTCGCGGCATATAGCGAAACCGGGTGATCGACCCGGTCGTCGACCGAAAACGGCAGAACGTCATTGCCACCATAGACCGACGATGACGACGCATAGACCATATGTTTGATGCGCCGTGCACGCGCGACTTCGAGCATGTTGAGATGCCCGACCAGATTGGATTGGACATATGCACGTGGATTCTCGATCGAATAGCGCACGCCGGCCTGCGCACCCAGATGAACGATCCGGTCGAACGCAATGCCGTCGAGCGCGCGTGTCAGGGCGTCGGCATCCGCGAAATCCACTTCGACAAAGCGCATGTCGGGCGCCAAGGCCGCGATGCGGGCGCGCTTGAGTGACGGGTCGTAATAATCATTGACGTTGTCGATCCCGATGACGGCTTCGCCACGCGCAAGCAGCGCCTGCGCAACGTGACAGCCGATAAAACCCGCGGCACCTGTAACCAGCGTCGTCATCGCGATAACTCCTAAATCAACTTTCTGATGATCGCGCCGATGTCTCGTCAGGCGAACGCCATCGGCAAACTGGCCCAGAACTACCCCGCCCGCTCACCACATCTCCAGCGCACGGTCGAAGGCGAAACCGTCCAACGGTTCTTCACCGATCAACTGCGCCATCGTATCGGTCAACAATATTTCGCTGCGTACCAAATGTTTGTTTTTCGGAAATGCGGATCGTGGATCACCGGCGTGTCGACGAAACCGCTTCACCGTGGCAACGGATCATCGCAAAACGATCATCATGATTAGCCTGGCCTTAAGTATCATGGCTTAGGAAAACGCCATGGCAAAAATCCTCGTCATTTTCGGCACACGCCCCGAAGCGATCAAGTTGTTCCCCGTCGTCGATGCCTTGCGCAGCGAACCTGGGCTGACCGTGCGCACCTGCGTCACCGCGCAACATCGCGGGTTGCTGGATCAGGTGCTCGACATTGCGGCGCTCGTCCCCGACCGGGATCTCGATCTGATGGAGCCCGGTCAGACGCTCGACCGGCTGACCGCGCGGCTGTTGACGGGGCTCGGCGAGGTAATGGACGCCGAACAGCCTGACCGCGTCGTCGTTCAGGGCGACACCGCGACCGCGATGGCGGGTGCGCTGGCCGCTTATTACCGGCAAATCCCGGTCGCGCATGTCGAGGCGGGATTGCGCTCGGGCGATATCTATCACCCCTGGCCCGAAGAGGTAAACCGGCGCATCGTCGCGCCGATTGCGGATCTGCATTTCGCCCCGACCGACACCGCCGCCGCCGCCCTTAAAGCCGAAAACGTCACCCGGGGTATCCACGTAACGGGCAACACCGTGATCGACGCGCTGCACTGGACGCGCGACCGGATCGCGCGCGACCCTGCACTCGCCGCCGGTCTCGATCCCATCGCGGCACGGTTTGCTGACAAGCGGATCGTGCTCGTCACGACGCATCGGCGCGAAAATTTTGGCGACGGCATGATGGGCATCGCCCGCGCGCTCGGTCGGATCGCGGCGCGTGATGATGTCGCGATCCTGTTTCCGATGCATCCCAACCCCAATGTCGGCACGGTCATGGACGAGCTATTGGGCGACCGCCCCAATATCGCGCGGATCGAACCGCTAGATTACCCCCAATTCATCCGCGCGCTGGACCTGGCCGACATTGTCCTGACCGATTCGGGAGGTGTTCAGGAAGAAGCCCCGGCGCTCGGCAAACCCGTCCTCGTCATGCGCGACACGACCGAACGCCCCGAAGGCGTCCAAGCGGGAACAGCAAAGTTGATCGGTACCGACGAGGATCGTATCGTTACCGAAGTTTTCACGCTTCTCGACGACAAGTCCGCGCACATGACGATGGCGCGCGCCCATAACCCCTTCGGGGACGGTCGAGCGGCATCAAGGATCGCCCGGATCATCGGGCAAGCAGCGCAGACGGCACAAAGCGGGGGTTGAACGATGTTGACGCAGGGTGATCTGAAGGTCGTCGTCATGGGTCTGGGCTATATCGGCCTGCCGACCGCGGCGATCATCGCGCGAACCGGTGCGCAGGTTTTAGGCATCGACGTCACCCAAAGCGTCGTCGACACCGTCAATTCGGGCAGGGTCCATATCGAGGAAGTCGATCTCGACGGGCTCGTCCAGGGGGTCGTATCCCGCGGCGATTTGCGCGCCTCGACGGCGATCGAACCCGCCGACGTCTTCGTCATCGCGGTTCCCACCCCCTTCGCCGACGATCATGCGCCCAATATCGGTTATGTGCTCCAGGCGGCTACCGGTATCGCCGCCGTGCTCAAGGCGGGCGATACGATCATTCTCGAATCGACTTCGCCCGTCGGCACGACAGAACAGGTGCGCGACTTGCTCGCGACGCTTCGCCCCGATCTCAAAGTGCCCGGCCGGGCGGGCGAACAGGCAGACATCGCGATCGCCTATTGTCCCGAGCGAGTGTTGCCTGGCCGTATTCTGGTCGAACTGATCGACAATGATCGTGTCATCGGCGGGATCACGCCACGGTGCGCGCGCAAGGCGCTTGGTTTTTATCGCCGCTTCGTCCGGGGCGCCTGCGTCACGACGACGGCGCGCGCCGCGGAAATGACGAAGTTGACCGAAAACGCATTTCGCGACGTCAACATCGCCTTCGCCAACGAACTCAGCCTCATCGCCGATACGATGGGTGTCGATGTGTGGGAAGTGATCCGCCTCGCCAATCGTCATCCGCGCGTCAATATTCTCCAGCCCGGTCCCGGCGTCGGGGGCCATTGCATCGCGGTCGACCCCTGGTTTCTGGTCGCCGCCGATCCCGACAACACCCCACTCAGCCGCACCGCGCGCGAGGTCAACGACGGCAAGACCGATCATGTGATCGCGCAGGCAAGCGCCCTGATCGATTCAATGCCCGGAGGCCCGGTCGCGTGCCTGGGCCTCGCTTTCAAGGCGAATATCGACGATTTTCGCGAAAGCCCCGCGCTCAAGGTCGCGAATACGT
>JAPKCG010000218.1 GCA_028823055.1 Sphingomonas bacterium | reverse complement strand
CGCGATCGGGGAAACTGTACATTTCCTTCGACACGACATCGGTCGTCTCGCCGATGCTGCGCGCGAACACCTCGGTCGATTCAAATACCGGGATATCGACTCGCTGGAAGCAATAGAGTTTACGCACCCGCTCGAACGTATCGAGCACATGCGCATGACGGCGCTGGTCGTCGCCGAAGATATCCTGGGTGCCGCGAACACGTCGCGGGGTTTCGATACGAGCCATAATCGACGGGTATCTAGGCGAGCTATCCGATTAGCGCTAGCGCTCGCTGATGACGCAGAACTCGCCGCGCGCTGGACTGGGGAACAGGATCGCGCCGCCGCGCTTCCTGATGTTCGTCGGCCTGTTCGCGATCGGCCTGATCGTGCTGATCCCGACCATCGGCGCGGGCCGGGGCGTCATGGCGGCGTTCGACATCGGCGCGGCCGCGTTCCTGCTCGCGGTGTCGACCTTGTTAAAGCGCGGCAGCGCAGAGCAGATGCGCGCAGCGACCCGGGCCAACGACGCCAATCGCGCGGTCCTGCTCGGCTTTTCGGGCGTCGTGCTGCTCGTCATCCTCGTGTCGGTCGCCAAGGAATTGCAGGGCAAGAACGACTGGGTCGCGGTGACGCTGGCGGTGGGAACGCTGGTCCTTGCGTGGCTGTTCGCCAACACGGTCTATGCGCTCCATTACGCACACCTCTTCTATCTGAATGACGGCGGAAAGGATGCGGGTGGCGTCGATTTTCCCAACTGCGATCAGCCCGATTACTGGGATTTCCTGTATTTCAGCTACACGCTGGGCATGACGTTCCAGACAAGCGACGTGGAGATCACATCGCGCCATGTCCGCCGCGTCGTGACGGGTCAGTGTCTCGCGGCATTCGTCTTCAACCTCGGCGTACTCGCCTTTACGATCAACGTCCTCGGCGGCGGCTGAACGGGCTGGACGACTGACCTTTTCGCCGCTTACTTAGCGCGATCCGTCGTATTTTTCCGGAAAGGTTTCCATGATCCGCACGCTTGTCATTGCCTCATTGCTGGCGTCATCCGCCACCGTCATGGCGCAGGTGCCGCAGGGCAATAGCGCCCCCGCCGCTGCACTCCCTTTCGTCGACGACATTCCCGCCGCGCAGGACACGCGCTATCCCGGCACGATCAAGCTCGCGGTCGATGCGACGAACAACCAGCAGGGTATCTTCCGGGTCAAGGAAACGATCCCCGTCGCGCAGGCAGGCCATATGGTCCTGCTCTACCCGAAATGGCTCCCCGGCAATCATGCCCCCCGCGGCGAGATCGAGAAACTGGCCGGGTTGGTGATCCGCGCGAATGGCAAGGTTCTGCCGTGGCGGCGCGATCCCGTTGACGTCTACGCCTTTCACATCGACGTGCCGCAGGGCGCGAAGACGCTCGACGTGCAATTCCAGTTCATCTCGGCGACGCAGGGCAATCAGGGCCGCATCGTCGCGACCGACAAGATGATCAGCCTCCAGCCGAATTCGGTCAGCCTTTATCCGGCGGGCTATTTCACCCGGCAAATCCCGATCCAGATGACAGCGACTTTCCCCGCCGGCTGGACTGCGGCGGGCGCGGTGCGCGCGAAACAGAGCAGCAGCGCGACGGGATCGACCTACACCTATGACACGACGAATTACGAAGTGCTCGTCGATTCGCCGATCCTCGCGGGCAAATATGGCCGTGTTATTCCGCTGACCGACAAGGTCACGCTCGACGTCTTCGCCGACGACCCCAAGGAACTCGGTGCGACCCCTGAACAGATCGATGCCCATAAACGCCTCGTCGATCAGGCGGTGAAGACCTTCGGCGCACAGCATTACGACCATTATGATTTCCTGCTGTCGATCACCGACCAACTTGGCGGGATCGGGCTCGAACATCATCGCAGTTCCGAAAACGGCGTCGCGCCGGGCTATTTCACCGACTGGGATTCGGGGCCGGGTCGCCGCAACCTGTTGCCGCATGAATTCACCCACAGCTGGGATGGCAAATTCCGCCGCGGCGCGGACTTGTGGACCCCCGATTTCCGCACGCCGATGCGCGATTCGCTGCTCTGGGTCTATGAAGGTCAGACGCAATTCTGGGGCTATGTCCTCCAGGCTCGCTCGGGGCTGGTCAGCAAACAGGACACGCTCGATGCCTATGCTGCGATTCTCGGCGTCTACGACCTCGCACCGGGGCGTCAGTGGCGTCCGCTGATCGACACCACCAACGATCCTGTCATCTCCGCACGCCGCCCCAAGGGCTGGTCGAGCTGGCAGCGGAGCGAAGATTATTACAATGAGGGGCTGATGGTCTGGATGGAGGTCGATTCGATGCTCCGCGCCAAATCGGGCGGGGCCAAATCGCTCGACGATTTCGCCAAGGCGTTTTTCGGCGTCCGCGACGGCGACTGGGGCGAACTGACCTACACGATCGACGACGTCGCAAAGACGCTCGACGCCATCGTGCCCTATGACTGGTCGGCGTTTCTCCAGAAGCGGTTGACCGAAACCGGCCAGCCCGCACCGACCCAGGGTTTCGCGAATAACGGTTACAAGCTCGTCTACACCGACGAGCCGACCAAATATTTCAAGACGCTGGAAAAATCACGCGGCACCGATGTCAGCTACTCGATCGGCATGGTCGTATCAAAGGATGGCGACGTCACCACGACGATCTGGGACAGCCCGGCGTTCAAGGTCGGGATCGATGTCGGCACCGATGTCGTCGCGGTCAACGGCGATGCCTATTCGTCCGACGCGCTCAAAGCCGCGATCGTCGCGGCGAAGGAATCAAAGGACCCGATCCGGCTGACGGTCAAACAAGGGACGAAGGTGCGCGACGTCGCCATCGACTATCACGACGGTCCTCGTTATCCGCGATTGCAGAAGACGGGCACTGGCGACGGTGGCCTCGACAAACTGCTGATGCCGCGGTGACCCCGCGCTATCCAAACGAAGGAATGACATGCGCATCGATTTGATCCCCGTCGGCAAGAATCCGCCCGAAGAGCTCAACGTCATCATCGAGGTTCCGACTGGCGGCGAGCCGGTTAAGTATGAATTCGACAAGGCGTCGGGCGCGTTGTTCGTCGACCGCATCCTTCACACCCCGATGCGCTACCCCGCCAATTACGGGTTCGTGCCGCACACGCTGTCGCCCGATGGCGATCCGCTCGACGCGCTCGTCGTCGCCCGCTCGCCCTTTATTCCCGGCTGTGTCGTCCGCGCCAGGCCGATCGCGGTTCTGAACCTTGAGGACGAGGCGGGTGGCGATGAAAAGCTCGTCTGCGTGCCCGTCGACACGACCTTCCCTTATTACACCAATGTCGGCGAAAAGGGCGATCTGCCCGAAATCGTGTTCGCGCAGATCGAACATTTCTTCACCCACTATAAGGATCTCGAAAAGGAAAAGTGGGTGCGGATCGGCACGTGGGGCGACGCCAATGAGGCACGGCGGATCACGACCGAGGCCATCGCTCGCTACGACGACGCGAAAAAGGACTGATCCAGGCAGACTGCGGGCGTTGCCGGTCGGCGCGCATCGATCCAGCCTCGCCTCGGGCGTGCGGTCAGCCACCGCCCGAGGCGATGATCTTCAGCCATTTTCGGCAAGCCGGTCGAGTGCGTCGCCGGTCACGCGGTTGATCCGCCAATCCTCCATCGAAGCCGCGCCCAGCGACCGGTAGAAATCGATCGCGGGTGCGTTCCACGTCAGTACGGACCATTCGAACCGCGCACAGCCGCGCTCCTTCGCGATCTTCGCGAGCCGCTTGAGCAGCGCGGTCCCCGCGCCCGTCCCCCGCGCCTCCGGCGTGACGTACAGATCCTCCAGATACAGCCCGCGCCACCCGGTCCAGGTCGAGAAATTGTGGAAGAAGAGCGCCATGCCGATGGGCTCGCCCTCGCGTTCCGCGATCAGCGCCTCGGCCGCCGGGGGGATCGAGAACAACGCCTCGCGGAGTAGCTCTTCGGTCGCGACGACCTTGTCCGCCTCGCGCTCATATTCCGCCAGTTCGCGGATGAAGCGCAGAATCGTCGGCACGTCGGCGGGGGTAGCAAAGCGGATGTTCATAAGGCGGCCTCGGTCTGGGGAAGGGGTATTGGTTTGCGCACCGCAATGAGGCACCCTGCCACGATCAGCACGGCCCCCGTCACCGTGAATAAAGTCACGACTTCACCGAAGACGAGATAACCCAGCACCCCCGCCCAGACGAATGCGCTATATTCGATCGTCGCAAGCACTTGCGTTTCCGCACGCGCATAGGCCCACGCCATCAGGAGCGACGAAATCGTGCCGAGCGTTCCAGCAAATCCGATAACAGGCACCTGCGGCCAGTCGGGCCAGCCTGAAAACCACGGCGCACCGACCATCAGCAGCGTGCTGATGACGAGGCTGGTTAAGAGCGTCACCTCAAGCGGATCGGCCCCCTGCGCCTGCCGCCGGAGCAGCACCAGATTACCTGCATAAAGAACCGACGCGATGACAATCGCGATATTGCCGAGCACGCTGTCGGTCGACGCATCGCGGCTGATCTCACCCGCCGCGATGACGATGACCCCGATGGCGGACATTGCGGCACCCAGCATCGCATAGGGCCTGATCCGCTCACCCAGCATCCACGCGGCCAGGAAGATCGCGATAACAGGCGCGAGGAAGGTCAGCGCGATCGCTTTCGCCATCGGCACGCGCGCCAACCCCCAAAAGAACAGCAGCACCGACGATCCCGCCAGCGTCCCCCGCGCGATATGCAGCCGCAACGCCGCCCCACGCGGCCACCGGCGCCGACGTGCCAGAAACACCGATCCCGCGATCAGCACCCCCGCCAGCGATCGCCACAGCACCGCGCTATAGGCGCCGCTCGCAATCGACAGACCCTTCATCACCGCGTCCATCCCGGCATAGATCGCGATCCCGACCGCCCCGACCGCAACCGCAATGCGCGAAGGCTCGACCCCGCTCATCGAATCGGATGCGTGTCGATGCCGATGTCGAGTTCGGCACCCCGACGATAAGCGGCAGACAGCGCCGCGTCCCGGGAGCGTCCACGTTCCAGGCACGCGCGATCGCCCACCGATCCGCCGACCCTTTGCACAGGATCGCGTGATGCCGCCGCACCCCGATCGACGCTGTAATGGGGACCGACGATCGCACGCAACGAACGTTGTTCTTGCTTCACGACCAGCGCGTGGATCTTGATCGTCAGGCGGCTCGCCTCGTCGCGTTCAGTGACGAGCGCATCACCGTTCCTCATTCCGGTTTCACGGCCCGGTTCGGCGGCGATGACCATTTTGCCGCCCGCGATCGCCTTGGCATTACAGGTCATGGTGCAGCCTCCAGGTCTGATGGGTTACCGCAGGACCTATTCGGCTGCCAGTATCTCCCCACCTTCGGCCGCTTCTATTTCGGCTGCCTTCGCTTCGACGAGGTGAACGATATGTTCGATCATGTCCGCATCCTGGACGTGAAGATCGGTGACGCCCGACAGATAGACCAAATGCTTGCCCGCGCCGCC
>JAPKCG010000217.1 GCA_028823055.1 Sphingomonas bacterium | reverse complement strand
GGCGATGGCGCCGCTAAAGAGCTCCTCCTGCAGCAGGATCAGCGCCGCCTGCGCCGGATTCCACGTCCGCGCATAGGAACGCGAAAGGTCGGCGCGGGTGATCGCTTTCAATGAGGTGGGCGTGCCCGACAGCGGCGGCGCATAGGGGCCGGTTCCGAATACCGCACGGTTGGCGACCATCATGGCAAGCTGTGCCGGGTCCTTCATCGCGACGGTAACGCCGTCGACGGCCTGCGCGCGGGCACGTTCGATTTCCTCGGGCGCGAAGGCGGGGTGCATTGCGACATCGGCGAGGATAGGCAGCGCGGCGGCGAGCTGATCCGATTTCACCGTTACCGATACACTGGTCCCGTCGCGGTCGGTGCCGGTGTCGATCGACGCGCCGAGCGATTCGATCGCGCGCGCGATTTCGGTCGCCGAGCGAGTCGTCGTCCCCTTGGTCAACAGGTCGGTGGTGAGGCTGCTGAGACCGGCGCGGTCCGTCGGATCGGTCGCACCGCCGCCCGTCGCGACGAGCGCGGCTGTGACGAGCGGCAAGTCGTGGCGTTCGACGGTGATGACGCGCAGGCCGTTGGCAAGCGTCGTTTCGACGGGGACGGGCAGCGTCGTCGCGACCGGCGTGCCGGGGGCGGGGGGCTGGACCCGCGTCGCATCGGTCGCGGGTGTGACGATCGCGATCGTGGCGGGCGGCGTCAGCGCTTCGGTGACCACGCTGGATGCAAGGGCGATCGGCGTCAAGGTCGCGTTCGCGGGCTTCGCCTCGATGGGCAGATAGCGGATCGTCGCGGACTGATTGTCGTTGAGATAGGCGCGCGCGACACGCTGGACATCGGTCGGCGTGACGGTCGCGATCGCGGCGAGTTGCTCGTCGGCGGCGTGCGGATCGCCATCGATGATGACCGACGAGGCGATGATCCGCGCGCGACCCTCCGCCGTCTCGCGCGATGTGATCGCGGCGGTCAGGATTTCGTTCTTCGCCTCCGCCAGTTCGACCGCGGTGACGGGATAATCGCGCAGCCGCGCGATTTCGCGTGACAGCGCGGCATCGCCCGCTTCGGCGGTCTTGCCGTTCGCCATGATCGCATAGGCGATGAAATTGCCCGTGCCCTGCTTGCTGTCGAGAAAGGCGGCGGCGTCCTGCGCGATCTGGTCGCGGTAAACGAGCTGCCCATAAAGCCGCGAACTTTCGCCCGTCGCGAGGATGGTCTGAAGCACCGTCAGCGCTGGGATGTCCGGGCTTTTGTCGGCCGGGATGTGCCACGTCTTGAGCACGGCAGGGAGCGGGGTGTTGGGTTCGTAGACGGTATAGGTGACCGCCTTCGTCCGTTCGGGCTCGATCGCGATCACGCGCGGGATCGGCGTCGACGGGCGCGGGATCCCGGCGAAATACTGATCGACCCAGGTGTCGAGCGCCGCGGGGTCGAAATTACCCGCGACGACCAGGATCGCATTGTCGGGGCGATAATAAGTCGCGTGGAAAGCCCGCACGTCATCGATCGATGCGGCTTCAAGATTGTCGATGCTGCCGATCGTCGAGCGCGCATAGGGTGATGTTGTATAGGACGCCGCCGACAGATAGGTCGAAAACAGCTTCCCATAAGGCCGCGAGAGCGTCGACTGGCGCAGTTCCTCCTTCACGACGTCGCGTTCGGACGCGAAGCTCTTGGGCTCGACGACGAGGCTCGCCATCCGGTCCGCCTCCGCGAACAGCAACCGCTGCAGGTGGTTGGCGGGGACCAACTCGTAATAATTGGTGTAATCGTCGTTGGTCGAGGCGTTGTTATAGCCGCCGACATCCTCGGTCAGCCGGTCCATTTGTTCGGAAACGAGGTTCTTCGTCGATTTGAACATCAGATGTTCGAACATGTGCGCGAAGCCCGACCGGTTCTTCGGATCGTCCTTCGACCCGACATCATACCAGACCTGAACCGCGACATTGGGCGTCGACGTGTCGCGGATCCCATAGACGCGCAGGCCGTTGATGAGCGTGCGCGTCGTGAACGCGATCGGTTTGACGGAGGCGGTGGCGGTCGTCGCAGCGTTGCGGGCCAAGAGGGGAGCAGGTGCGAGCGTGACGCTCAAAAGCAGGGCAGCACGAAACAGGCGCATCGATCGTCGTCTCCGGTAAGGTCAGAGCGTTGAACCGGAGGCGGGCGATCCTGTCAATCAATGGCGGGACAATGCGGCGAGCGATGTCGCCGCCTGAGCTGCATCAGCGCTTTTTCTTGCCGGAATTACTGAACAACACCGCGCCCGCGATGGCGGCAGAGCCGATACCGACCCCGATGATGCGGAGCGGCCATCGCTTGGCCCGACTTTGGTCGCGGACCTCTGCCGCGCTCTCCCGCAAAGCCTTCGCGTCGGCGGCGGCGGCGAGGATTTCGTTGGGCTGTTCGGTCGGCATGGCTACTCCTGTTGACCCCCGCGATAGGCGCCGCGGAAATCATTCGCAAAATTGTTCAACGCATGGTTCGCAATGGCGCTCCGCAAATCATTCATGAGCGTTTCGTAGAACCAGATATTATGTTCGGTCATCAGCATCGCGCCAAGCAGTTCGCCCGCCCGGACGAGGTGATGGATGTAAGCGCGGCTCCAGGTCGCGCAGACGGGGCAGGGGCAGGCGGGATCGAGCGGCCCCTGATCCTCGCCGAATTTTGCGTTGCGGATGTTGATCGGACCGTTTCGGGTGAACGCCTGACCCGTCCGCCCGCTGCGCGTCGGCATGACGCAATCGAACATGTCGATCCCGCGTTCGACCGCGCCGACGATGTCGTCGGGCTTGCCCACTCCCATCAGATAGCGGGGTTTGTCTGCAGGCAACTGATCTGGCGCGAAATCGAGGCACGCGAACATCGCCTCCTGCCCCTCACCGACCGCGAGGCCGCCGACGGCGTACCCGTCGAAACCGATATCGATCAGCGCATCGGCGCTCGTTTTGCGCAAGGCTTCGTTGAGCGCGCCCTGCTGGATGCCGAAGATCGCGGCCCGCATCGCATGCTCACCCCCCGCGTCGAACGCATCGCGTGACCGGCGCGCCCAGCGCATCGACCGTTCCATCGCGGCGGCCTGAACCTCGGGCGTCGAGGTGGTGGGCACGAGTTCGTCGAACGCCATGATGATGTCGGAATCGAGCAAGCGCTGGATTTCGATCGAGCGTTCGGGGCTCAGCATGTGCCGCGACCCGTCGAGATGCGATTTGAACGACACGCCTTCTTCGGATCGTTTGGTGAGGTCCGACAGGCTCATCACCTGATACCCGCCGCTGTCGGTCAGGATCGGTTTCGACCAGCCCGAAAAACGGTGAAGCCCGCCCAGCCGCGCCACGCGCTCCGCGCCGGGGCGGAGCATCAGATGGTATGTGTTGCCCAGAATGATGTCCGCGCCCGACGCGGCGACATCGGCGGGCTTCATTCCCTTGACCGTCGCGGCGGTGCCGACGGGCATGAAGGCGGGGGTGCGGATATCGCCGCGCCGCATATGGATCGTGCCTGTCCGCGCGGCCCCATCGGTCGCGGCGATCGTAAAGGCGAAACGATGGCTGGTCATTGCTGCCCCGCGTCACGCTGCCCGCGCGGGGTTCGGCCACCTTGTCCGAAACGTCCGCCATTGGGGCTCGCGTGGATCGTCAACAATTCCTTGCGCGTGACGGCGCCGTCCTTGTCAGTATCGAACCGCGCGAAAATATGCGCGATGGCGGCCTGCATTTCGTCGAGCGTGATGATGTTGTCGCCATCGGTGTCGACGGAGAACGGGCTGGGTAGCGCATCGGGGTCACCCATCCAGCGCGAGCACCAGTCGGCATAGGCGATATAGCCCATGCGGCCGCTATTACCCGTGTCGATCGCGGCGAAGCTGCGCGCGACGCCGGCTTTCGATTCCGCCTGCGACACGCGGCCATCGCCGTCGCTGTCGAAGGTCGCGATCATCATGCCGACGGGTTCGACCATGACCGTCGCCCGATCGGCTCCGGCGGAACCATTGGTGATCCGTGGCGGGTCGCCCTGTTGTGCGAGCGCGGACGTGGGGGGGAGCAAGGCCAAAATCGCCAGGGCGGACAGGCGCATCGACGGACCTTTCACTGCAGCAACAGCGACGCATCGCCATAACTGTAAAAACGATAATTCGAACGAATTGCATGGGCGTAGGCCTGTTGCATCCGGTCGGTGCCCATCAGCGCCGCGACCAGCATGAACAATGTCGATCGCGGCAAGTGGAAATTCGTCATCAACCCGTCGATCCCGCGAAAGCGATAGCCCGGTGTGATGAAGATCGCGGTGTCGCCCGCAAACGGGCGAACGATGTCATCGTCTCCGGTCGCGCTTTCGATCAAACGTAGCGAGGTCGTGCCGACCGCGATGATCCGTCCGCCCGCCGCACGAACGGCGTTTAGGCGGTCGGCGGTCGCGGCATCGATGCGGCCCCATTCGGCGTGCATCCTGTGATCGTCGGTGTCGTCCGCCTTGACCGGCAGAAACGTCCCCGCGCCGACATGAAGCGTCAGCGTCGTATGTTCGATCGCCGCTGCATCGAGCGCCGCGATGAGCGCGGGGGTGAAGTGCAGCGCCGCGGTCGGAGCGGCGACCGCGCCGGGATCGGTCGCGAACATCGTCTGATAATCGTGGGCATCGCGCGCATCGGTGCCGCGTTTGGCCGCGATATAGGGAGGTAACGGCATCCGTCCGGCGCGTTCGAGCAGCAGCTCGACGGGCTCGTCACCCGCAAAATCGAGCGCGAAGCTGCCATCGTCGGCGCGGTCGGTCGCGATGGCGGCGACGTCGTGGCCGAAGTCGATACGGTCGCCATCGCGCAATCGCTTCGCATTGCGGATGAACGCGCGCCAGCGGCGGGGCCCTTCGCGTTTGTGGAGCGTCGCGCCGATCGACGCGCCCGCGCCGTCCTGCGCCGTGCCACTATCGCGCGCCGCGCGCGTGCCATCGAGCTGCGCGGGGATCACGCGGGTGTCGTTGAAGACGAGGATGTCGCCGGGGCGCAATTGGGTGGGGAGGTCGTTTACCGAAAGATCGCGCGTGTCGTCGCCGTCGAGCACGAGCATCCGCGCCGCGTCGCGCGGGGTGGCGGGACGCAGCGCGATGCGGTCGGTCGGGAGGTCGAAATCGAAAAGATCTACGTTCACTTGCGGGCAGGCGCGGCCTTCACCGGTTTGGGCGTCGCGCCGGGCAATGTCACCGGCGCAAGACCCGCCGGCTGTGCGACCGTCGCAGCCGCGGGAGTATAGGCGGGGGGGGAATCCGCCGCGATATAGGCGTTAAGGATCTTGGTCGGCGTCGCAGGCGGTTCGCCACGCTGGATCGCATCGACATATTGCATCCCGTCGATCACGCGCCCGAAAACGGTATATTTGCGGTCGAGCTGCATCCGCGGTTGCAGGACGATGAAGAACTGGCTGTTCGCGCTGTTTTCGTCCTCCGCGCGCGCTGCCGACACGGCCCCGCGCACGTGGGGGTAATAGTTGAACTCGGCGGGTACGTTCGGCAGCGTCGAGCCGC
>JAPKCG010000216.1 GCA_028823055.1 Sphingomonas bacterium | reverse complement strand
GACGAGCGCGATCTATGCCCTGATCCACAAACTGGAAAAGGACGGCGGCGTCTGGTTCGCGAAGGGCGGCACGAATCGCCTGATCGCGGGCATGGTGACGCAGTTCGAACGGATCGGCGGCACCGTCCGCCTCGGCGATCCCGTCGTCAGCATCGAAACGCTCGGCGATCGCGCCACCGGCGTCACGACGCAAAGCGGTTGGGCCGGCACGGCCGATGCGATCGCGGCGAACAGCGATATCATGCACACCTATCGCGATCTTTTGTCGACCTCGCGCAGCGCGCAGCGGACGCGGACCAGCCTCGAACGCAAATCATATTCGCCGTCGCTCTTCGTCGTCCATTTCGGGGTAAAGGGCGCCTGGCCCGGTATCCCGCATCACATGATCCTGTTCGGCCCGCGCTATAAGGGGCTGCTGGAGGACATTTACGATCACGGCGTGCTCGCGAAGGATTTCTCGCTCTATCTTCACCATCCCACCGTCACCGATCCGTCGATGGCGCCCGAAGGGATGAGCACCTTCTACGCCCTTGCCCCCGTCCCGCATCTCGGCAAATTTCCCGTCGACTGGGATGAGATCGGCCCGATCCTGGAAGCGCGGATCATCGAGGAAATCGAACGCCGCCTGATCCCCGATCTCAAAGACCGGATCGTCACCAAATTCAGCTACGCGCCAAAGGATTTCGCGCAGGATCTGAACGCGCATATGGGCAGCGCGTTCAGCCTCGAACCCGTCCTGACGCAAAGCGCATGGTTCCGCGTCCATAATCGCGACGACCATATCCCCAATCTCTATTTCGTCGGCGCGGGTACGCATCCCGGTGCGGGAATCCCTGGCGTCGTCGGCAGTGCGAAGGCAACCGCCGCGCTGATGCTGGAGGCAGCGCGTTGACGATGTGCGCAATTTTATCGATGATTTTTTAACAGGATAGACTTAGGCAATATCCGATGCAGCCGATCGAGCCCCTGGCCCTCAACCATAGCTGGCCGCTTGTCGAGCGCGATGCGCGGTTTGCCGGGGGAATCGTCCATGAGGCGATGCCGACGGACTTTCTGTCGATCGAAACGCCTGCCGATTGCCGCATCATCGGCACGTGGCGCTGTCACCTCGCTGACGAGACGCTCGAATGGAACGATGCCGTTTTCGCGATCTTCGGTTTTCCGAAACACCCGCCGATCCGTGCCAAGACCATCGCCTGCTATGCGCACGACAGTCGCATCGCGATGGAGCGATTGCGCGCGCATGCGATCCAGCACCGGCGCGGCTTCACGCTCGATTGCTCGATCACGGCGCTGTCGGGTGCGGCGCGCTGGATGCGGCTGATCACCGCGCCGGAGGTCGAGGCAGGCCGCGTCATCGCGCTCCACGGCCTGAAACAGGACGTCACGCACCTGTATCGCTGAGCGCGAGATATGCCGGGCGGCTTGTCCGCGACGCGACCATCGCCTAGCGCGAGCTCATGAAACGCCTGGCCATCTATTGCGGGTCCGCTACCCCCGCCGATCCCCTTTATATCGATCTCGCCCGCCGGATCGGCACGACCCTGGCCCGGCGCGGGATCGGCGTCGTCTATGGCGGCGGCCGCCTCGGCCTGATGGGCGCGATCGCGGACAGCGCGCTCAGCGCGGGCGGCGAAGTCATCGGCGTGATCCCGCAGGCGCTCGTCGATGCGGAGGTCGCGCATCGCGGCCTCACCGAACTCCACGTCGTCGGCGGGATGCACGAACGCAAACAGAAATTCACCGACCTGTCCGACGGCTTCGTCACCATCCCCGGCGGCACCGGCACGATGGACGAATTATGGGAGGCGCTGTCCTGGGCGCAGCTCGGCTACCACACCGACCCCGTCGGCCTGCTCAACGCGGCGGGCTATTACGACCACCTGATCGCATTCTGGGAAAAAATGGGGGAGGTCGGGTTTCTGCGTGCGCAGCATCGCGATCTGCTGATCGTCGCGGATACGCTGGACGACCTGCTCGACCGGATGGCGGCGCACGTTCCGACACAGCCGATCGTGCGGATGAAGGCGGCGGATCTGTAATGCGCCGTCGTCCTGCAACTGCAGGAGAAACGCGGTGACCCACTCCGCCCCCACCCGCGACGCGATTGTCGCGACCGCACGTGAATCGATCGCGCGCGGGTCGAAAAGCTTCGCCGCGGCCAGCCGCCTGTTCGATCCGCAGACCCGCGAACGCGCATGGCTGCTCTACGCCTGGTGCCGCCGCTGCGACGACATCGCCGACGGGCAGGATCACGGTCACGCGATGAGCGTCGTCGCCGACGCGCCGCAACGGATCGACGAGATGGCGGCGATGACCGACGCAGCGCTGCGGGGAGAGGTCGTCGGCGACGCCGCGTTCGACGCGCTCGGCATCGTCGCCGCCGAAACGCGCATCCCGCCCCGGTTCGCGCACGACGTCATCGACGGCTTCCGGCTCGACGCCGACGACTGGCGACCGCGCAGCGAGGCCGATCTCTACCGCTATTGCTATCATGTCGCGGGTGCGGTGGGGTGCATGATGGCGATCGTCATGGGGGTCGATCCCGCCGACGATGCGACCCTCGACCGCGCCTGCGACCTCGGCCTCGCCTTCCAGCTCGCCAATATCGCGCGCGATATCGAGGAGGATGATCGCGCGGGACGCTGTTACCTCCCCGTCGAATGGCTCGTCGAAATGGATATTCCGCCGGGTCAGCACATGAAGCCACCATTTCGCGCACAGCTGACGCTGATCGTCAGGCGCCTGACCGACGCGGCCGAACGCTATGAAGCGAGTGCCCGGATCGGCGCGCGGGCGCTCTCGTTCCGCTCGGCATGGGCGGTGTTGTCGGCAGCCAGCATCTATGGCGACATCGGTCGCGCGGTGGCGGCGCGGGGCGATCACGCCTGGGACCACCGCGTCAAAACGTCGCGGCTGCAAAAGCTGCGCTCGATGACTGGGGCATGGCTGGACGCAGGACGTCGCGCGTCCCAACCCGTCTTGCCCAGGGATACGCAGTTATGGACGAGACCCCGCTAAGGCCGTTCCGTCATCGGGCCGTTCCGTCATCGCGCCCGTTATCGTGATGTCCAGCGTCGCGAAAACTCAGCCACGCGGCGGTTTCGCCAGGTTCTTCGCGAATTCCGTGCCTTTGCGCTGACAGGCGGCACCGATCATCGGATAATCGATATCGGTATTCCTCGCGAGCTGCGTCGGCAACGCGGCGCGGCATTGCGCCATCGATTCATAACGGACCGATACGACGCGCGCTTCGGTGCATTGGACGTTACCGTCCGCGCAGCCCATGATCGCCATGACGTAGAACAACGGTTCCATAAAAGCCTCCACTTACGAAGCTCTAATCCACGATCATCCGATTATGTTCCGCGCCCAGCCGTTGTAGCAGGGGGCTTGCGTCCTACATCGAGCCGAGCAATGCCCCCCGAATCCTTCTCCACCAAGGCCGATGCGCCGCTGCTCCCGACGCTGCGGCGATTCCTCCCCTATCTCTGGCCAGTGGGCGAACCGGGGCTGAAGGTCCGCATCGTCATCGCCATGCTGCTCGTCCTGTGTTCGAAGCTCGTCCAGGTTTATGGCGCGCCCTTCGCGTTGCAGGGCGCGGTCGACGGGATGGCGAATGGTGATCGGTCGGCGACGACGCTGATCGTCGCGATGGTGCTGGGCTATGCCGCCGCGCGGTTCGGGACGACATTGTTCGACAATCTCCGCAACACCGTCTTCGAACGGGTGGGTCAGGACGCAACCCGCCGCCTCGCCGCGCGCGTGTTCCGCCATCTCCACGCGCTCGGGCTCGATTTCCATCTCGCCCGGCGGACAGGCGCGGTGACCAAGGTGATCGAGCGCGGCACCAAGAGCATCGATTCGATGCTCTATTTCCTCCTGTTCAACATCGCGCCGACGATCCTCGAACTGGGCCTCGTCATCGGCCTGTTCTGGACCAAATTCGGCTGGCCGCTTGTCGCCGCGACGCTTGTCATGGTCGTCGTCTACATCTGGTTCACGCGCAAGGTGACCGACTGGCGTCAGGCGTTGCGCGCCGAAATGAACGATCTCGACACCGGCGCGGTCGCGCATGCGGTCGATTCGCTGCTCAATTTCGAGACGGTCAAATATTTCGGGGCGGAGGAGCGTGAGGCGAAACGCTACGAACAAGGCGTCGAGGCCTATGCCCGCGCCGCGGTGAAATCCGAAAACTCGCTCGCCTGGCTCAACGTCGGACAGGCGGCGATCACCAACCTGATGATGGGGCTCGGCATGGCGTATATCGTCTGGGGGTGGAGCCAGGGTCGCTTCACGGCGGGTAACGTCGTCTTCGTCTCGACACTCCTCGCGCAGCTGTTCCGCCCGCTCGACCTGCTCGGCATGGTCTATCGGATGATCCGCCAGGGTGTCATCGACATGGGTGCGATGTTCGACCTCGTCGATACGCCCGCCAGCATCGTCGACGCCCCCGACGCCGCGCCGCTCGTCGTGACCAAAGGGCATATCCGCTTCGACGATGTCCGCTTCGGGTACGAGGCGGGGCACGACATCCTCAAGGGGCTCGATCTGGACATCGCCGCCGGATCGACGCTCGCGGTCGTCGGCCCCTCGGGCGCGGGCAAATCGACGCTCGCGCGGTTGATGTACCGCTTCTACGATCTGACGGGCGGTCGGATCACGATCGACGGGCAGGACATCGCCACGGTGACGCAGGCGAGCCTGCGCTCCGCGATCGGCATCGTGCCGCAGGACACCGTGCTGTTCAACGATACGATCGGCTATAACATCGCCTATGGCCGCGAAGGCGCCGACCAAAGCGAAATCGAAAATGCCGCGCGCGGCGCGTCGATCGCGCCTTTCATCGAACGCCAGACCGACGGCTATGCTACCCGCGTCGGCGAACGCGGCCTGAAATTGTCCGGCGGCGAGAAACAGCGCGTCGCAATCGCGCGCACGTTGCTCAAGAACCCGCCCTTCCTGATCCTCGACGAAGCGACCAGCGCGCTCGACAGCCGTACCGAATCCGACATTCTCGCGACGCTGGAGGCGATTGAGCGCGGCCGCACGACGATCGTCATCGCCCACCGCCTCTCGACGATCGTCCATGCCGACCAGATCATCGTTCTCGACGCCGGGCGGATCGCCGAACGCGGCACGCACGCCGACCTGCTCCGTTGGCGCGGACTCTATGCCGATATGTGGGCGCGACAGGCGCGCGAGCGTGAAGAGGCGCTGGTCGCCGAATAACCCAGTTCATCGCCAATCAATCAGGATTCTGATAAGGGATATCCATGACAAAACAGCTTCTGCTCGCCGCGACCGCGCTGGTCGCCATCCTTCCCGTCACCGCGACCGCACAGACCGCCAAAAAGGCGACGATGCCCACCAAGGCCACCCCCGCGATGCGCGCCGACAATCCCTTCGCCAAGCCGAGCATGCTGCCGTTCGAGGCCCCGCCGTTCGACAGGATCAAGGATACCGATTATCAGCCCGCGCTGATCGCCGGGATGGCGCAGCAGCGCGCCGAAATCGCCAGAATCGCGAAC
>JAPKCG010000215.1 GCA_028823055.1 Sphingomonas bacterium | reverse complement strand
AGTAACGTCAGGTGGGAACCATGTGCGTCGGACCAGGGTCCGGGCAGGGACAGCCCCCTAGGAAGATGAATAGCCTCAGGGATAATAAAGGCTCGTACCGGGCAGAACCCGCCATCCATTATCTAGGGTGTCCCGGGGTTCTGCTCAAGAGCATCGGCGAGCGATTCGAGTCGATCCGCGATTCGGGCCAACGCGCTTTCGCTGACCGCCGCGCCCTCGGGTGGGCGCGACAGGGCTTCGTCGAGGTCGTCGGCAAGCATCAGCGCGACGAACAGCATCGCGCGTTCGCCGCCATTGGTGCTGCCCGCGGCCCGTGCCGCGGTCGCCCAGCGCTGGTCGATCATGCCGCCGAGCAAGGCGAGGCGCGCCTCCTCGCCATCGCGACAGGCGATGACGTGGGGACGGCCGCCGATCTTAATCGTCACTTCGGCCATCAGGCGGCGCTTTCGCGGGCGATGACTTCATCGAGCGCGCTGACGGCCTCCGCCATCCGCGCTTTCAGCGCAGCGTGGCGGCGGCTGAGTTTTTCGGCATCGTGGGCACGCGCGTCGATCGCAGCCTCGATCCGGGCAATCGCGCTGTCGATGCGATCGGTGGCAGGAAGAATGTCGGGCATGGCAAAGGGGATAGCATGGCGACACGGCGCGACAACCCGCATTACCGATGCCATGCGGTGGATGGAGCGGTTGACACGCGTGGGCGTAGCCCCGCAAAGGCCACGCGTTCGGGCGCGCAGCGATCTTGCCGCCTGCTGATATTCACGGGGAGATGGTCGAGATGACGGTCAAGGTAGCGATCAATGGTTTTGGGCGGATCGGTCGCCTCGTCGCGCGCGCGATGCTCGAACGCGGCGGTGATCTCGAACTCGTCACGATCAACGATCTGGCCGATGCCAAATCGAATGCCTGGCTGTTCAGCCGCGATAGCGTTCACGGTAAATATCCGGGTGAGGTTTCGGCAGAGGGCAACGATCTGGTTGTCGACGGCAAGCGCATTCGCGTGACCGCGGAGCGTGACCCTGCGAACCTGCCGCACAAGGAAATGGGGATCGACCTTGTGCTCGAATGCACGGGCTTCTTCGCCGACAAGGAAAGCTGCCAGAAGCATATCGACGCGGGCGCGAAGAAGGTGCTGATTTCGGCACCGGGCAAGAATGTCGACCTGACTGTCGTTTACGGCGTCAATCACGACAAGTTGACCGCCGATCACACGATCGTGTCAAACGCGTCGTGCACGACCAATTGTCTGGCACCCGTCGCCAAGGTGCTGAATGATTCGATCGGCATCGAGCGCGGTCTGATGACGACGATCCACGCCTATACGAACGATCAGAAGATTCTCGACCAGATCCACCCCGATCTGCGTCGTGCGCGGGCGGCGGGGATGAACATCATTCCGACGACGACCGGCGCGGCGCGCGCCGTGTCTGAAGTGCTGCCTGAATTGAAGGGCAAGCTGGATGGTTCTGCGATCCGCGTTCCCGTTCCCGACGGCAGCCTTGTCGACCTGACCTTCACGCCGTCGCGCGACACGACCCGTGACGAGGTCAATTCGCTGTTGAAGGCAGCGTCGGAAAGCGGCCCGTTAAAAGGTGTGCTGTATTATTCCGACGAGCCACTCGTCTCGATCGACATCGTTCATACGCCCGCATCGTCGACTGTCGACAGCCTCGAAACCGCGGTACTCGACGGCAAACTGGTTCGGGTCGTCAGCTGGTACGATAACGAATGGGGTTTTTCGAACCGGATGGTCGACACCGCGACCGCGATGGCGAAGTTCCTTTAAACAAAGGTGACAACCCGCGGTCGCATTGCCGGGATAGCCCGCCACGCCTTTCCGAAGGCACCGATGGAGGTCATCGACCAAGTCGAGATCACCATCGAGGGTGGGCTGCACGGCGATTGCCGCGGAATCGTCAAGCCGGGCGGACGTGGACGACGTCAGGTAACGCTGATCGAGCGCGCCGACTGGGATGCGGCGATGGCGGAGGTCGGGCATAATATCGCGTGGCAGGAACGCCGTGCTAATCTGCTCGTCGATGGGCTGGACCTGCCAAAGACGCCGGGTACGCTGCTCCGCATTGGCGATGTCGTGCTGGAAGTGACGCGCGAAACCGATCCGTGCGAGCGGATGGAGGCACTGGCCGACGGGCTGAAAGCCGCATTGTCGGTCGACTGGCGTGGAGGCGTGTGCGCGCGGGTGAAAACGGGCGGCCATATCGCCGTCGATGACGAAATCGGGATCGAGACCGCATGACCAAGATTTTCAATACCCTCGACGACATGGACGATTTTTCGGGCAAGCGCGTACTTGTTCGGGAAGATCTGAACGTCCCGATGGCCAAGGGCGCGGTGACTGATGACACGCGGCTCCGCGCGACGATCCCGACGGTGAGCGAGCTTGCCGACAAGGGCGCGATCGTTTTGATATTAGCGCATTTCGGACGGCCCAAGGGTGAGCGCAATGCCGAGATGAGCCTGGCGATGGTGACGCGCCCCTATGCGGAAGTGCTGGGCCGCGAACTGCGCTTCATCGACTGGGACGGTGCCGCAGAGGCAGTCGCGACGATGCAGCCGGGTGATGTCGGGGTGCTCGAAAACACGCGGTTCTTCGCGGGTGAGGAAAAGAACGACGCGGAGATGGTGGACCGGATCGCGGCGCTGGGCGATCTGTATGTCAACGACGCT
Source organism: Sphingomonas bacterium (assembly GCA_028823055.1). Classification (GTDB taxonomy): domain Bacteria; phylum Pseudomonadota; class Alphaproteobacteria; order Sphingomonadales; family Sphingomonadaceae; genus Sphingomonas. The sequence goes on along the minus strand of JAPKCG010000215.1, from coordinate 2,848 downwards.
TTTTCCGCGGCGCATCGCGCGCATGCGTCGACCGAGGGTATCGCGAAGCGCCTGCCCGCTTTTGCCGGGCGCGCGATGGAAGCCGAACTCGATGCATTGCAACAGGCGCTGGGCGAGCCCGAGCATCCCGTCGCGGCGGTCGTCGGCGGCGCGAAAGTATCCTCGAAGCTCGATGTGCTGCGGCATCTGGTCGACAAGGTCGATCATCTGATCATCGGCGGCGGCATGGCCAACACGTTCCTCGCGGCACGCGGGGTCGATGTCGGCAAATCGCTGTGCGAGCATGATCTGACGGGGACAGCGGAGGAAATCCTCGACGCTGCCGATGCCGCCAACTGCACCGTTCATCTGCCCTATGATGTCGTCGTCGCGACGGAATTCAAACCCAACCCGGCGACGCGGACGGTCAATGTCCACGAAGTCGCCGCCGATGAGATGATTCTCGACATCGGGCCGGCAGCGACCGAGGCACTCGGCGATGTTCTCAAAAACTGCCGCACGCTCGTCTGGAACGGGCCGCTCGGCGCATTCGAGACGCCGCCCTTCGACACCGCGACGGTCAGTCTGGCGCGGACCGCGGCGGCGCTGACGGCTGATGGCAGTCTGGTGTCGGTAGCGGGGGGCGGGGATACCGTGGCGGCGCTCAATCAGGCGGGCGTGGCGGAGAAGTTCAGCTTCGTCTCGACGGCGGGCGGCGCGTTTCTCGAATGGATGGAGGGCAAGAAATTGCCGGGCGTCGCCGCACTTATGCGTTGAACTGCGGGCGCGATTGGCGCGATACCCGCGATCATCATCACCCTGGTCGACGACCCGTCGCGGCGTTGGCTCAAACGATCGAATAGAGGAAATCCGATGACCCCGACCGTGAAAGCCATTCTCGATAAGTATGAAGCGACCAGCCCCGCCGTGAAGGCGAATTTGGCGCGCATCCTGATGCAGGGGCGGCTGGGCGGCACCGGCAAGCTCATCATCCTGCCCGTCGATCAGGGGTTCGAACATGGCCCGGCGCGCAGCTTCGCGGTCAACCCCGACGGCTATGACCCGCATTATCACTATCAGCTTGCGGTCGATGCGGGGCTCTCCGCCTATGCCGCACCGCTCGGGCCGCTCGAAGCGGGCGCGGATACGTTCGCGGGGCAGATCCCGACGATCCTGAAGCTCAACAGCTCGAACAGTTGGGCGACGAGCATCGATCAGGCGGTGACCGGCAGCGTGGGCGATGCGGTAAAGCTCGGCTGCGCGGCGATCGGGTTCACCATCTATCCTGGGTCGGATCTGATTTTCGAACAGATGGAAGAAATCCGCGAACTGCGCGAAGAGGCCGATTCGGTTGGTATCGCGACGGTGATCTGGAGCTATCCGCGCGGCGGCGACCTCAGCAAGGAAGGCGAACTGGCGCTCGATGTCGGCGCTTACGCGGCGTATATGGCGGCAGGCCTTGGCGCGCATATCATCAAGACCAAGCTGCCGAGCGACCATATCGAGCAGAAGGACGCGGCGGGCGCCTATAAGGACGGCGATTGGTCGACGATGGCGAAGCGCGTCGCGCATGTCCGTCAGGCGAGTTTCGCCGGGCGGCGGATCAACGTCTTCTCGGGCGGCGCGGCCAAGGGTGCCGACGCGGTCTATCAGGATGCACGCGACATTCGCGACGGCGGCGGCAACGGGTCGATCATCGGTCGCAACACCTTTCAGCGCCCGCGTGCCGAGGCACTGGCGATGCTCGATAAGCTCGTCGCGATCTACAAGGGCGAGGAATAAGCCCGGCGATGGTCGACTGCATTGAGCCTGATCGGGGCGCGGTGCGGTCGATGCGCTTACCACAGCAGCGATTCCGATCGTTGGCGCGAAGAATTGGGATGGCTTGATCTTCGCGGTCGTGACGGGGTGACGACGACGCGCTAGGGGGCGGCATGGACATCGAAGACCCACTCGGCCCGCTTGGCCCCGATTTCGCCGCACGCTTTCGTCGTGACGACCGGCGACCGCCGTGCCAGCTCTATCTGGTCTCTCCGCTTGAAGTTGGCGGTGGCTTCCCCGACCGACTGTCGCGCGCACTCGATGCGGGGCCGGTCGCGGCGTTTCAGTTGCGGGTGAAGAATATTGACCAGCACCAGGCCGCCGCGCTCGCCGAACCGTTGCAGCGCATCTGCGAGACGCGCGAGGTCGCGTTTCTGGTCAATGACAGCGTCAGCCTGGCGAAGCGGATCGGCGCCGACGGCGTCCATCTGGGGCAGGACGATGGCGACCCGCGGGAAGCGCGCGCGGAGCTGGGGCCGGAAGCGCAGATTGGCGTGACGTGTCACGGCAGCCGCCATCTTGCGATGGAAGCGGGGGAGGCGGGGGCCGATTACGTCGCGTTCGGCGCGTTCCATCCGACGGTGACGAAGGAAACATCGCACCGTCCCGATCCGGCGATATTGTCGTGGTGGACGACGATGTTCGAACTTCCCTGCGTCGCGATCGGCGGAATTGCGCCCGATAACGCGATGGAGCTGGTGCTGGCGGGGGCCGATTTCCTGGCGGTGTCGAATGCGGTGTGGGGCGGTGACGAGGCTGGCGCGATCAGGGCGTTTGGCGAGGTGCTGAGCCAGCAACCGCGATCGAAGCGCTAGAACAGCCGCGTTAGAACAGGCCGGGGACGAAGCGATTTACGCGGGCGGCATAGGCGTCGTATGCGGGGCCGAATAAAGTGTGGAGCAGGCGTTCCTCTTCGGTGATCCTCAGCCACGTGCCGGTTACGTAGAGCGGCACCGCGACGACGAGATGCGTCAGATGGCCATCAGCGACGGCGAACGCGACCAGGAGCAGGAAGATCGCCGAATAGATCGGATGACGGGCATGGGCG
>JAPKCG010000214.1 GCA_028823055.1 Sphingomonas bacterium | reverse complement strand
TAGCTTGCTGCCCGAAATATGGGACCACCTCACTGTGGGCGCTGCGATTAGCTGGCGATATGACCATACGACTTGGCAGGTTGAGGGTATAAGCCATGAACGGCGCGCCCGCACTGTCGGCGAAGCGCTGTGCCGAGTGCCGAGTGCCGGGTGTGCTACAGGCTGAAAGGCGGCGCGCCGAGGGAAAACCTCGGCTCGCTGAAGGCGTTTGCGTTCGACAAGACGGGGACGCTGACGGAAGGGCGATCGTGCATCACCGACACGATGGCCGTCGACGGCGCGAGTGCGGAGGATCTGTTGGCACTCGCCGTAGCGGTTGAAGCCTTGAGCGATCATCCGCTGACGCAGACGATCGTCAAGGATGGAGGCGAGCGCCTACGTGGGCGCGACCTTACGAGCGCTACGGATCTTAAGATCCTGACAGGGCGCGGCGTCACCGCAACTGTCGACCGTGAAACGGTTTGGATCGGCAAGGCCGAGATGTTCGCCGTTGAGGGTGTCCCCGCACTACACACCGCTACGACCGAAGCGATCGCCGCCCTTCGCGAGAGCGGACGTACCACAATGGGTGCGCAAGGGTGACCGGGACATCGGCGCGATCGGCCTGATTGATATGCCTCGCGAGGCAGCCAAGGTTGCGCTTAAGAGTCTGCGCGACATGGGTATCACTCGGATAATTATGATTTCGGGCGATCATCAAAAGGTTGCCGATGTCGTCGCCAGGAGGTTGAGCTCGACGAGGCCTGGGGCGATCTGATGCTGGAGGACAAGGTCGCGGCGATCAAGACACTCGCTGGCGAAAACAAGGTGGCGATGGTCGGCGACGGCGTAAACGATCCGCCGGCGATGGCGAGTGCGACAGTCGGCATCGCGATGGGCGCTGCCGGATCAGATGTCACGCTGGAAACCGCCGACGTTGCACTGATGGCCGACGATCTCGCCCATCTTCCGTTCGCCGTCGGCTTGAGCCGCCATACCCGCGGCATCATCCAGCAGAACGTGTTCGTCAGCCTCGGCGTCGTCGCGTTACTCGTGCCCGCGACGATCCTCGGCCTTGGGATCGGCCCGGCCGTCGCGATGCATGAAGGCTCGACGCTGCTGGTCGTGTTTAATGCGCTGCGCCTGCTCGCCTATCGCGATCCCGCTGTACAAGCAGCATGACGCCGATCGCACAATGCATCGCTCGTCGGCGGCAGAGCCGCCGGCGTGACGTGCGCCCTCTATCTTCACCGCTGCGACCGCTAAATCATTGGTGTCGACAAAGATCTTAGCCGCGCTGAATAGAACCCTTTTCCCGCAATCACCCCCGGCTTCCCTGAGAAGAACGGCGGCCGATACATGGGAACGATAGAAGCGTGAATTGGGTTCAGCGGTCGAATGCATACTTTAAATGGGAAGCAACAATGGACGATGGGGACGATCAGAAGATGAGCAGCTCCGCTGCCGGCTCGGGGGGACATTACGGCTATCACGGCCACCACCATCATGGAGGTGGCGCGACGGTTGGTATGAACGACGTGGTAGATCCGGTCTGCGGCGCAACCATCGACCCTCACATGACGAGACACTACGTCGATAGCGAGGATCAGCGGCTCTTTTTCTGCTCATCGGCATGCCAACAAAGGTTTGAAGCAGAGCCAGACCGGTATCGATGAGGGAGAGATGCCGCACGATCAAGGCAGCCCTTCATTAAACATGGCTCCCGATCATATGTCGCCGACGGCGCGAGCGGGACACTAACCCCCTCCGAGCGCGTTAGAACAATCCATAATAAAGGAGAGCGCAAATGCCCGAAGAGAAGCTTGGCTCGCATCACGACCATCCCGGACATACGCCTGGTGATCTCGACCCCCACGGTCACCGCGACACGAGCGGGCAGCAAGAGGTGCCAGGAGAGCACCACGATCACCCGGGCCACGTGCCCGGCGATCTCGACGAACACGGCGACCGGGATACTAGTGGCCAGCGGGACGTGCCAGGCGAGCACCACGATCACCCTGGCCATACTCCGGGCGATGTCGATCCAGACGGCCATCGTGACAAGAGCGATTCTGGCTCGAACTGAAATGCTACCTCGGCGAGGCCCTCCCCGCCGAGGTAGATTGCGACGGCATTTCTTCGGCAGGAGCGACAGCCGCGCGCCGCACCTGAGCGTTCATCTATCGAACGTTTTTGCGAGGATCGCCTCGGTAGCGACAGGTCCCTACTAACTGTTCTAGAGCTATTCGCGAGCGGGCAAGCGATGGTGGAACCGACGCATCTCACGCCCTGGTTCCGCCTGAGACGGGCCCAAGTTCAACAGACTGAACGAGTGTAAGGCGAAAATACACGGCAAAGTCGGTAGCCCTTTATTCGGCTTTTTACCGGAGAAGCTTACCCAACCCGTTCCAACGGCTGCCTGTAAGCGGAGGGGGCAGGCGTGAGACCAGATCGCAGTTCGGCACGCGCCTGTCGCATGATCTGGAAGCCGCCCGACAGACCGAGCACCGCCATCAATGTCGCCACCACAAGATCAGGCCAGGCGCTGTTCAGACCAAAGACGCCGCCTGCAGCCAGCACCACGGCGATATTGCCGATCGCGTCGTTGCGCGAGCAGATCCAAACCGAGCGCATGTTCGCGTCACCGCTGCGAAAGCGGTACAGCATGACTGCGACCAGCAGGTTTGCAATAAGCGCCGCGACCCCAATGATGCCCATGACCTCGGCATGGGGTACAGTGCCGTGGAAGGCGCCCCAGCCCGCCGCGAGCAAGACATAAAGACCGAGCAGGGCAAGCGTCGCTCCCTTCAGCATCGCTGCCCGCGCGCGCCAAGCTATCGCCATCCCGGCGACGCCCAAGCTGATCGCGTAATTGGCGGCGTCACCGAAAAAGTCGAGCGCGTCGGCTTGAAGCGCTTTCGATCCGCCCGTAATCCCAGCGACGATTTCGACCCCAAACATGCCGCCGTTGATGGCGAGCGCGATCCACAAGGCGCGCCGCCACTTTGGGTCGTTCAGGGTGCCCGCCTTGTCGGACGCGCAGCTCGTGCAGGCCATCTTTGCCACCTCGGTAGAATCGATCTAGCAGCCTATATGCACCCTCTAGTCGGTAGAGGGTCAAGGGCTGTGTCTGAGAAACTGACGATCGGTAAGCTGGCTTCGGCGACAGGCACCAAGGTCGAGACGATCCGCTATTACGAACAGATCGGCTTGCTGCCGGCACCAGCCCGGTCGGCCGGTAATTACCGGACGTACGAGGGCGAGCATCTGCGGCGATTGTCCTTCATCCGTCGAGCGCGCGATCTCGGCTTCTCGATCGATCAGGTCCGGGAGCTGATGGGGCTCGCCGGTCGTCGCGAACAGTCCTGCATGGCCGTGGACGTGATCGCCCATCGGCATCGGGATGCGATTACGCGGAAAATTGCTGATCTGACGGCCCTCGCGGGCGAACTGGACGCGTTGATCGACTCCTGCAGCCGAAACACCGTGGCCGACTGCAGGATTATCGAAGCCTTGGGTCCGACCGTGGACATGCCTTTCACACAGAGCCGAGCCCACGGCCCGAACTGATGGAAGGCCCTGATTGCGTTTGGTGCCGCAATGGGCAGTGCTAGAGACCAAAAGAAGATCAGCGTGTTAAGAGTGATATAATGGATCAAACCACTAGCGCTGTTAGCGTCGAACAGCGCCTACTCGAAAGCGAAGCCCGGCTCCGGCTTCTGACCGAAGCGAGTACAGACGTCCTGTACCGGATGAGTCCGGATTGGGGCGAGATGAAGGAACTGGATGGGGGCGGTTTCCTGCCCAGCACCCCGTCATCCAACCCGAACCGTTCCTGGTTGCTGGCCTATATTCCCGAAAGCGATCAGCCGGCGGTAACCGCCGCCATCGATGAAGCGATCCGGCTCAAGAAGATATTCGATCTCGAACATCGCGTTGTGCGTGCGGATGGGACCGTCGGCTGGACGCTGTCCCGTGCCGTTCCGCTACTGAGCGCAGATGGCGAGATCATCGAGTGGTTCGGGGCAGCAAGCGACATCAGCGCTCGGCGTGAGGCTGAGGCTGCAATGCGCGAGAGCGAAGCGAAATTGCGCCAGTTCAACCAAACTCTCGAGCAGCAAATCGCCGAACGCACGGCCGAGCGCGACCGCCTTTGGGAAGCATCGCCCGATCTTCTCGTGGTCATAGACTTCGACGGGGTCTTCCAGCGTGTAAATCCAGCCTGGACCACGGTCCTCGGCTATGCGCCTGACGAACTCGTCGGGCATCACGTCAACGAGTTCGTCGTTCCGGACGATCACGGCAAGACGGTCGACGCCTATGAAACGGCTGCAGCCGGCAATCAGCCACGGATCGAGAACCGCTACCGTCACAAGGATGGCTCGACCCGTACTATCTCATGGGTTGCCGCTCCGGCCGGCGGCATCGCCTATGCAACGGGTCGCGATGTCACCGCTGAGCGGGAGATGGAGGCAAGGCTGCACGACGAGCAGGACTTTGCGCGCCTCGCCCTCTCAGCCGTTGGTGGCGTCGGCGTGTGGACCTACGATGTCGCGTCCGACTGCTTCTTCTGCGACGCGGCGATCTCGGCCCTGTACGCGCTCGATCCGGAGCGGGCCGCAGCGGGCCTGCCGCGCGAAGAGTTTCTGGCCAACGTCCATTCGCAGGACCGCTCGTCGCTGCAGAAAACGATGGATGGCGGGCTGCAACGATCAGGCGATCTGGAACTTGAGTATCGTCTGGTTCACCCCGACGGGTCGATCCACTGGGTGCTGTCGCGTGGACACACCTACTTCGACGAGAGCGGCAAGCCTGTCCGGCGAACCGGCGTCGGTGTCGATATGACCGGGCAGCGGCAACTCGAAGATCAGCTACGCCAGGCGCAGAAGATGGAGGCGGTCGGCCAGCTCACCGGAGGGCTGGCGCATGACTTCAACAACCTCCTGACGGGCATGATGGGCAATCTGGAACTGCTCCAGATGCGTCTGGAGCGAGGCAAGCTCGACGATGCCGAGCGCTTCATTCACGCAGCGCAGGGAGCTGGGCGGCGCGCAGCTTCCCTGACTCAGCGTCTGCTCGCCTTCTCACGGCGGCAGACGCTCGATCCAAGGCCAACCGACGTCAACCGTCTCATCGCCGGGGTCGAGGACCTGCTGCGCAGAACGGTGGGGCCGACCACGGATATCGAGGTTGTGGGAGCGGCGGGGTTGTGGCCCGCCATGATCGACGCGACGCAGCTCGAGAGCGCGATTCTCAACCTATGCATCAACGCGCGCGATGCCATGCCCGATGGCGGTCGGATCACGATCGAGACCGCGAACAAGTGGCTCGACGACCGGGCGGCCCGTGCGCGCGACCTGTCGGCAGGGCAATATCTGTCGATCTGCGTCACGGATAGCGGCACGGGCATGTCGCCAGCGACAATCGAGCGCGCCTTCGAGCCCTTCTACACGACCAAGCCGATCGGAAAGGGGACCGGGCTCGGGCTGTCGATGATCTACGGCTTCGCTCGTCAGTCGGGTGGCCAGGTAAGAATCTACTCAGAGCTGGGGCATGGGACC
>JAPKCG010000213.1 GCA_028823055.1 Sphingomonas bacterium | reverse complement strand
GGCGCTTCGAACATTCAAGGGGATCTGGCTCGGCTGGTCGGGGGAGCAGACCGACCATTTCACCGGCGACATCAATTTCCAGCGCGCTCACGGCGTCACGACCGCGACGATCGACCTCGAAGAACAGGATGTCGACGAATATTATAACGGTTACGCCAACCGGACGTTGTGGCCATTATTCCATTATCGCATCGACATCGCCGAATATGAGCGCGGCTTCGCAGGCGGGTATCAGCGCGTCAACGAACGGTTCGCGGATACTTTTCGCCCGCTGATCGAGGAAACCGACGCGGTCTGGATTCAGGATTACCACATGTTCCCGCTCGGGCAGGAATTGCGCAATCGCGGGTGCAACAATCGCATCGGCTTCTTCCTGCACATCCCCTGGCCACCACGGCGCCTGTTGTCGATCCTGCCGGAAGCGGAGGAGCTGGTCCGTTCGCTTTTCGCCTATGACGTCATCGGCTTTCACACCCAGGAATGGCTGCAATCCTTTTGCGATTATGCGGTCGGGGTGATGGGCGCGACGCAGGATGGCAGCGAGCTTTGCTATGAAGGCCGCAGCGTCCGGGTCATCGCCTGCCCGATCGGCATCGACACCGCTGAATTCGAAGGGCTGGCCACGAGTACCAAGGCACGGCTCGCATATCGCCAGATGCGCGACAGTGCGGTCGGGCGCGATATGATCGTCGGCGTCGACCGGCTGGATTATTCGAAGGGGCTCGAAGAACGATTCCTCGGCTATGAGCGCTTCCTGATCGAAAATCCCGAAGAGCGGAAGGAAGTGTTCCTGCTCCAGATCGCACCGCCATCGCGCGGCACGGTCGACAGCTATCAGCGGATCAGAAGCACGCTCGAAGGATTGTCGGGCCGGATCAACGGTGCCTATGCCGATGTCGACTGGGTGCCGATCCGCTACGTCAACCAGGGCTATGGCCGCGACACGCTGGCGGGGATCTATCGCGCCGCGAAAATCGGTCTCGTCACACCGTTGCGCGACGGCATGAACCTGGTCGCGAAGGAATATGTCGCGGCCCAGGACCCCGAAAATCCGGGCGTCCTGATCCTGTCACGCTTTGCCGGGGCCGCCGCGCAATTGCCCGATGCGGTGCTCGTCAATCCGTATAGCGCGGATGAAATGGCCGATGCGTTGACGATGGCGCTGCGCATGCCGCTCGCCGAGCGTAAGGAACGCTGGGAAAAGATGATGGCGGGGCTGCGTGAGGAAGACATCGCCTGGTGGAGCCGCACGTTCCTTACCGCGCTGATGCCTGGGGTGGCACTGCCGACGGAGTGAGCGCAGGCGCGATCCGGGTGCGGGGCAGCGCCTCGGGCATCTCGTCGCGGATGAACGCGTAAATTGCTTCGCGTACTTCGCAGCGCAGGTCGAAGGCGAGCGTGGCGTCCTTGGCAGTGACCAGCCCACGCAGCTCCATCAGTCCCTCGGGTTTTGAATCGGTCACCTGCATATTCCAGAAGCGTCCGTCCCACCGTCGGTCGGCGCGCACCACCTCTTCCATCTTCGCGCGCAACCGCGCGACATCGGCGGCGGGATCGAGATACCAGATGATCGTCCCGAGGATCTGACTCGTCTCGCGAGTCCAGTTCTGGAAACTGTTTTCGAGAAATTTCGAGACGGGCACGACGAGCCGCCGCTCGTCCCAGACCTTGACGACGACGAATGTCAGCCGAATTTCCTCGATCCGCCCCCACTCCCCCTCAATCACCACGACATCGTCGATTCGGATCGGTTCGGAAAACGCCATCTGGATACCGGCAATCAGATTCTTGAGCGCAGGCTGCGCTGCCGCACCGATCGCGAGGCCGACCAGCCCCGCCGACGCCGCCAGCGTCACACCGATCGACCGGACCGACGGAATGCTCATCAGCATCAGACAAAGGATGACGACGACGACCAGGATTACCGCGATCCGGTGGAGAATACCCAGCCTCGTCCGCCGTCGCCGCGCCCGCAGGTTATCCTCGACGCTGATGTCGAGACGCGCCTGCGCAGTGTCCCGATACGCCCCCATCAACGCCAGCAGGACCCAGCCGAGAATCGCGGGCGCAGCCAGCCCCGCCACGCGCTGCCAGATCACGTTTTCATAAGGCGGCAGATTGAGCCCCGGTGCCATCGCCGCGAGCGCGATACCGATTGCGAGCCAGAAACTCGGCCAGCGCAAGCGCGTCAGCACGATCGAATCGACGGGTGTGGATGTCCGCGCGGTCATCCGGCGCAGAAACAGGATCGAAAGCTGATGGGCGAGCGCCACGGCGAGCACGACCAGCAAGACGCCGATCAGCCGCTCGACCCAGGCTGGTGTATCGAGATCCAAAAAGGGCATATCTATCCAACCGACGAACCCCGCCACCGATCCTTCGCACCCGCAACATTTTTCGTTCCCAGCGTGACCCAGAGAGCGCTGATGGCCGCGGAAGCTGGCGAAGAAGTGGTGCCAGCCTCCGAATACCAAGCGGTCGGATCATGAGGAAAATTGGCGGAGAGGGAGGGATTCGAACCCTCGGTACCCGTAAAGGCACGCCGCATTTCGAGTGCGGTACAATCGACCACTCTGCCACCTCTCCGCGAGGTCGTTTTCCTTCGCGCCTTTCGGCGCATCGGGTTGGTCTAGGGGCGCGCTCCTAACGCAAGCTTTCGGGCCACGCAAGCGGCTCGGCTTGTGCGGCGCGCAAAGACCATTAGATTGGGGCCATGCCTCAGCACGATCCCATCAGCCCCGATTCCATGCGGGCCGTTCCCGCCATCGAAATTTCCGCACCCGCCGTGGCGCACGCGCATTTTTCGATCGGCGATGTCGTGCGGCACCGAATGTTCGATTTCCGCGGCGTGATCTTCGATGTCGACCCCGTCTTTGCGAATACCGAGGAATGGTATGAGGCGATCCCCGAGGGTATCCGACCGAAACGCGATCAGCCATTCTATCACTTGCTCGCCGAGAATATGGAATCGAGCTATGTCGCCTATGTCAGCCAGCAGAACCTGATCCCCGATGATAGCGACGAACCGATCGAGCATCCCGCCATTCCCGGCCTGTTCGGTGACTTCACCGACGGTCGTTACGCGCTGCGTCGCGAACACCGCCACTGATCGACGCGCTGGCCCGCGTGGCGAGGGCATAAAGAAGGGGGAGCGGCCCGGTCAGGCCCCTCCCCCTTTTCATTGATCGTCACGCGTCGGATCAGAAATCGAACGCGACACGCCCATAGAGATAACGGCCGTTGAAACCGAACGGCGACAGGCTCGAATAAGGCAGGAAGAACGCGTTGTTGCCGAACGCCCCGCCCGCAGGCGAGCGTGTCGGATAGACGTCAAACACATTGTCCGCGCCGACCGCGAATTCGATTCCCTTGATCGGCTTCACGCGAACTTCGACGTCGGTGATCCATTTTGGCTGAAGCGTGAAATCGGTGGGCGATGCCCCCGGTGCCAGCGTCAGGTCGGTCGACCCGCCCGCGGAAATCACCTTGCCATAGCGATTGGTGCGCGCAGTGAAGCCGAACAGGCTGTAGTCATAGTCGAGTCCCAGATTGAGCTTGTCCTTGGGCTGACCGTTGGTCAGAAGGATCGACTGCGAGCGACCATATAGAGTGATATTCGGAAGAGACGGCAGCACGGCGCGCTTCGTGATCTTCTGATCATTATAGTTATACCCTGCAGTCAGGCGAACCGATCCGAAACCCATGTCGGGCAAGCGATAGGTGGCCACGATGTCGACGCCCTGCGTCTTGGTATCCGCGCCGTTGACGAAGAAACGGGCCGAACTGACGCCGGTGATGTTGTTGGCGGCGAGCAGGTTGACGACCGCGGCTCCGTTCAGATTTTCGGTCAGCAACACACGATCGCGAATGCTGATATTATAATAATCTGCAGTGATGCTCAGCCCGCGGATCGGGTCGAGCGTGACGCCGCCGCCAAAGTTGGTCGCCTTTTCGGGCTTGAGCGGCTTGGACCCCAATGCGACCGCGATCGGATTGGACACCGGCACCGTCAAAATATCGAGCAGCACCGAGGTGCCGTTGACGAAGGTGGCATTGGTGGACGTCGTGCTGAAGAACTGCTGCGCGAGGCTCGGTGCACGGAAACCCGTCGAAATGGATCCCCGAACCGCCAGACCGCGGACGATCTCGAACCGCCCCGCCGCCTTGCCGTTCACGGTATCGCCGAAATCGCTGAAATGTTCGTAACGTCCTGCGAATTGCAGGCTGAGCGCATCGTTCACATCGGCATCGAGTTCGGCATAGCCCGCAAAACTGTCACGCGACACATCGACTTCATTGCCGGGTTTGAAGCCCGGGAACACCTGCGCCCCCGGTGCCGCGCCGAGTGACGAGAACGGGCCAGCGACATAGCTCGCTACTTCGCCGCGCCGGATGCGGAAATTCTCGTTGCGATATTCTCCGCCGAACGCGAACCCGATCGATTTGAACGCGCCGACGTCGAATTTGCGGCTGATGTCGAGATTGGCGACGGTCTGGCCGAAGGCGAGACCACCAGCATTGAAACGCTTGGGGCTATTGATGCCACCGAGCGACACGTTGAAGCTGTCGATCGTGTCGTAAGACAGTTCGTTGCTGCCATAGACGACCGACAGATCGCCATTCCACCCCGCGGCAAATTCACCGCGGATACCGCCCGCGATAGACACGTCCTCGATCTCGCTCTGGATCTTGGGCAGGAAGCCGTCGGCATAATAAGGGACGACCGTCGTCGTCGACGCCGCGAAATCCCGGTTACGCGCATCGTTCGACCGGCGATAGAAGCCCGCGCCGATACCGTCGCGGATGCCATAGCTGCCGAACGTGTACAGCTCGTAATTGCCGATCGTCGTGCCGCCGTTCATGAACAGGTTGAAATCCTGCGTCTGACCATCGCCATAGCCGTGGCTGAAGCGGTTGAAGGTCAGCTCGCGCGGATCGCCGATCGTCGCATATTGACGGCGCGGATCGGCACCTGACCGATTGGTCGGCTGACGATCGCGGAACTGCGTCGAAAAGACGAAATAGCTGCCCTCCGCCATCGGCAGGCCGATCGACGACGACAGCGTCAGCGTGTCGCCATCGTGCCGGGTGCGTTCGTCACCATAATTGAGTTGAAGCAAATCGTTGTTGCCGCCCCCCGCAACCGCGACGATCGGCAGCCCGTTGGCGCCGACCGCGACACCGGTGACGTCGCGCACCCCGTCCATCTTGGTACGATACTGGCCGAACGTCACCGACCCGCGAACGCCGGCCCGCTTCGACAGCTGGATGTTGAGCACGCCGGCGATCGCGTCCGAGCCGTAAAGCGAGGAGGCACCGTCGCGTAGCACCTCGATCCGGTCGATCGCGATCGGCGGAATTTCATTGAGGTCGACCGCGCCCGATCCACGTCCGACCGACCCGTTGAGGTTGAGCAGCGCCGACTGATGCCGCCGTTTGCCGTTGACCAGAACCAGCGTCTGGTCGGGCGCGAGCCCGCGCAGCGTCGCGGGGCGGAGCGAATCGGTGCCGTCGGTCAGCGACGGCTGAGGGAAGTTGAAGGAGGGCACGAGCTGGTTG
>JAPKCG010000212.1 GCA_028823055.1 Sphingomonas bacterium | reverse complement strand
CGCCGCTTGCCGGTTGAAGCGTGCGGCAACCCCGCTACACAGGCGTTCGTCGCGTCAAAAAATCAAGCAAAGGTAAGCCCATGCGCCGTTTCACCATCGCCGCCGCCATCATGGCGATGGTCGTCGTCGATATGTCCGCCGAGGCCGCCGACCCCAGGAAAAAACCGCCCTATTACGCATCGATCAATGCCGGGCGCGCGCGGATGCGTACCGGCCCGGCACGCACCTATCCCGCCAGCTGGTTGTATCAGCGCGCTGGACTGCCGATCCGAATCGTTGCGGTCTATAAAGAATGGCGCAAGCTCGAAGACCCCGACGGCACCGTCGGCTGGATGCAGGCCAATCTGTTGAGCGAAGCACGCACCGCCATGGTGAGCGCCAAGGAGCCGGTCGAGATGCGCGACCGCCCCACGGTCCAGGGGAAATTGTTGTGGCGCGCCGCGCCGGGCGTCGTCGGGCGGGTCACGCAATGTGCCGATGGCTGGTGCCGGTTCGATGTGAAGGGGCAGGCGGGCTTTGTCGAGATCGCTGGCCTGTGGGGGGTCGATCCGGCCGAAAACCTGCCCTGACCTGCCCCCCCGAGCGATTAAGAGCCCGAGCGACTGGAGTACTGAACGACTAAACTCCCGGCCGACGAAACTCCCGGTGGTCAGCCTCAGTCGATCAGCTCGATCGCCATTGCGGTCGCTTCGCCACCACCGATGCACAGGCTCGCGACACCTTTTTTCAAGCCGCGATTTTGCAGCGCCGCGATCAGGGTTGCGACGATCCGCGCACCCGATGCGCCGATTGGATGGCCGAGCGCGGTCGCACCGCCATTGACGTTGATCTTGTCGTGATCGATGCCAAGATCGCGCATCGCGATCATCGATACGCAGGCGAATGCTTCGTTGACTTCGAACAAATCGACATCGCCGACCGACCACCCCGCCTTGTCGAGCAGCTTCTTGACGGCGTGGACCGGGGCAGTGGTGAATTTCGAAGGTTCATGCGCGTGCGCGGCGCTGGCGACGACACGCGCGACGGGCTTCAAGCCCTTGGCCTCGGCAATGCTGGCGCGCGACATGACCAGGGCGGCGGCACCATCGGAAATCGATGATGCGTTCGCGGCGGTGATCGTGCCATCCTTGGCGAACGCAGCCTTCAACGTCGGGATTTTGGCGATGTCGCCTTTGAGTGGCTGTTCGTCCTTGTCGACCGTTTCGCTGCCCTTGCGGGTCTTTACCTCGACGGCGACGATCTCCCGATCGAAACCGCCGCTGCGCTGCGCATCCTGAGCGCGGGTAAGCGATGCGACGGCGTAATCGTCCTGCGCCTGACGCGTGAACTGATAATCCTGCGCGGTTTCCTCGGCAAAGACCCCCATCGCCTTGCCGGGCTCGTAGGCGTCTTCAAGCCCGTCGAGGAACATCGAATCGATGATCCGGTCATGCCCCAGCCGCGCGCCGCCGCGATGTTTGGCGAGCAGATACGGCGCGTTCGTCATGCTTTCCATACCGCCGGCGACGAGCATATCGACCGATCCCGCCGCGAGCGCGTCCGCCCCCATGATCGCCGCCTGCATCCCGCTGCCGCACATCTTGTTGACCGTCGTCGCCTCGACCGAAATCGGCAATCCCGCACCGATCGCCGCCTGTCGCGCGGGGGCCTGGCCGAGGCCGGCGGGCAGGACGCAGCCCATATAGATACGTTCGACATCAGCGCCCGAAATGCCTGCGCGCTCGACCGCGCCCCTGACCGCAGCGGCCCCCAGATCGGTCGCTGATGCGCCTGACAGGCTTCCCTGAAAAGAACCCATCGGTGTGCGGGCATAGGACAGGATGACGACGGGATCGGCGGTCATGAAAGGGTTCCTCTGATTGTCTGTTGTCCGCCCATTTGGGGAGCGCGCGCCAGATTACAAAGTCCGTCGGGCGCGCTAAGCAACGCGGATGCCGATCCCCTATCCGATGCTGTTCTGGCCGATCATGCTCGGCCTGCTTGGTACGATCATCGGCAGTTTCGTCGCCGCGTTGGTCGTCCGTTGGCCCGATGGGCGGTCGGTGACGCGAGGCCGATCGGTTTGCGATAGCTGTGGGCGAGCGCTGAACGTCGTCGATCTGGTGCCATTGTTCAGCGCGATGATGCTGCGCGGGAAATGTCGACGTTGCCAGGCGTCGATCAACCCGATTCACTGGCGGATCGAGGGGGCGGCCGCGATCATCGGCGTTGCGGCCGGCCTGGTCGCGCCCGGTATCCTCGGCATCGCTGGCGCGGTTTTCGGCTGGCTCTTGCTCACGCTTGGGGCGCTCGACCTCGTCGCTTTCTGGTTGCCTGACCGACTGACCATCCCGCTCGCGCTGACCGGACTTTTCAGCGGCGCAGCGGGGGTGCCGCCTGCGCTATCGGATCGCGCGATCGGCGGCGTCGCGGGCTTTGGCGCGTTATGGACCGTCGCTTTCGCCTATCGCCAGATGCGCGGGCGGGAAGGGATGGGGGCGGGCGACCCCAAGTTATTTGGCGCGATCGGGCTATGGCTGGGCTGGCAATTGCTGCCGGCCGCCTTGCTCGTCGCCAGTATGACGGGGCTTTGCGTCGTGCTGGTCGGCAAGTTGCGGGGCGAAACGATCGCGGGGGATATGCCGTTGCCCTTCGGCACGCTGCTCGCGGTCGCGGCTTACCCCGCCTGGCTAGTCATGATAGGGTTGCGACCATGATCGCGATCCTTCTCGCCGCCGCGCTTGCCCAGTCGCTTCCCACGCCGCCCGTCGTGCTCAATGCGATCGGTCGGCAGGCGTTGCCGCAAACCGGATGCGCCGCTTATCTGTGGAACGCGAGCGACCGTCGCCTGATCGCGATGGCGAGCGCGGATGCGGCGACGTTGCGGGTGTCGATCGGGGGGCGGACCATCGATCTGGCCCGCTCTGCGCAGGACGGTGCGACATCGTTGGGGCTGGCGGCGATGACGACCTATACCGGCGATGGCATCACCGCGCGGCTCGACATGACGGTCGTGCCACGCGAAAATCTGGTCGGCGGTGCGCAGGTGTCCGACGGATCGCTGGAGATCGCGCGAGGCGGCGCGGATAGTCTGATCGTCCCGGTGGCGGGACTAGTGGGATGTACAACATGAACCTGACTGACACGCTTTGCGCACAGCGCGCGAGTTTTATGGACGAGCTCCCCGTTTCGCTCGATACTCGTCGGGATCGATTGAAGCGCGCTGCGGCGATGATCAAGGAGCATGGCCAGCATTTCTGCGACGCGCTGAGCGAGGATTTCGGTCATCGTAGCCGTGAACAGACGATGCTGACCGACGTCGCGGGCTCGATCGCACCGATTGCGCACGCGCTCAAGCATCTCGACGACTGGGCGAAGCCCGACAAGCGATCGGTGCAGTTTCCGCTCAACCTGATGGGGGCGAAGGCCTGGGTCGAATATCAGCCAAAGGGCGTCGTCGGCGTCATTTCGCCGTGGAATTTCCCGGTCAATCTGGTCATGGGGCCGGTCGCCGGGATTTTCGCAGCGGGCAATCGCGCGATGGTGAAGAGCAGCGAATATACCCCCGCGACCGCGGCGCTGTTCGAACAGATCGTAGGCGATTATTTCGCGCCGGACGAGCTGGCGTTCTTCTCGGGCGGACCTGAAGTCGGGAAAGCCTTTGCCGAACTCCCCTTCGATCACCTGATCTTCACCGGCGCGACGGGGATCGGACGGCACATTCTTCATGCTGCGGCGGACAATCTGACACCAGTCACGCTCGAACTGGGCGGTAAATCGCCGGTCATTATCGGCAAGAATGCGGACATGGCGCGGACGACCGAGCGCATCGCGCTGGGCAAGATGCTCAACGCCGGTCAAATCTGCCTCGCACCCGATTATGTCCTGACGCCAGCGGCGCAGGAGCCACGCGTCGTCGAGGAACTGAAAAAAGCCGCGAGCGCGATGTACCCGACCTTGCTCGCCAATCCCGATTACACCGCGATCATCAACGACCGGCATCATCAGCGGCTCGAACAATGGCTTGACGACGCGCGCGCAAAGGGCGCGACGGTGGAAACCGTCAATCCCGCGAACGAAGACTTCTCATCGTCCAATTCGCGCAAGATGCCGCTCCATATCGTTCGCGATGTTACCGACGACATGACGTTGATGCAGGAGGAGATTTTCGGCCCGATCCTGCCGATCGTCAAATACACCGATATCGACGAGGCGATTCAACAGGTGAACCGGCGCGATCGACCGCTGGGCCTGTATTATTTCGGTCCCGACGCGCAGGAGCGTCAGCGGGTGACCGACCGCACGATTTCGGGCGGGGTAACGATCGACGATGTCGTCTTCCACGTTTCGATGGAGGATTTGCCCTTTGGCGGCGTCGGACCGTCCGGGATGGGTTCTTATCATGGGCGGGACGGCTTTTTGACGTTCAGCCACGCCAAGGCGGTCTTCAAACAGGCGCGGTTCGACGTCGCCAAGCTGGCTGGGCTCAAACCACCTTACGGCAAGGCCACACAGACCTCGATAGATCGACAAATGAAATTTTGATCGCGGATCAGTCGATCGAATAATGGATCGGCTTGAAGCTGCCGCCATTCGATGCGGGGGCGGAACAGGCGGTCAGGCCGATGATGAGGTCCATCTCGGCACGAAACACAATTCTGTCGCCAGCGATACTCGTCGGCGGCAGGACGCTGAGTTTTCCCGTCTCCGGGTCGACGGGGACGTTCATGAAACAGTTGAACGCCACCGGAATGTCATCCGGCCCGACCCCGAACGTCGCGAGCGCGGCGGCAAGATTACCGAAACAGCCCCGATGCGGTGGCAGATCGGGATAGAAATGGTGAAACGTGTCGTAGCTGCACGGGGTCAACAGGAAATCATGTCGCCCCACGCTGTCTTCGATGATGTCGAGCATCGGTCGCGACCGGTTCGAATAAAGAAGATGCCCCGTCGTAAGGCGGATCGTTTCGGCATAATCGAGCGTCCGGCCCGACGAGATGACTTCGGCGATATCGTCGGCGTTATAGGCTAACAGATCGGCGACCTGCCGACCGCATGGATCGATTACGGTCAGTCTGGCCCCCTTCGCAAGACGAAACGCCGTGCCACTACGCTCGGGAATGATCGAAATGCCTGTCATTTAGTCGCGGTGCCGTAGGAAAAAGGACAACGCCACGCCTTGTCGACCGCCCGCCCGCTATATTGGCGCGCCTCGCTGCTCGCGCCGTGACGCGCCAGCATCGGATTGGGCGAACCCGCATAAGCCTCGTCACGCTTCAGGATCGTCGCGCGCATGGGCTCGTATCGGCCATCCTCGCGCAGACGTTCGAACTGGTCATGCAAATTGAAGACCAGTGTCGGCTTGGCGAAGCGGCGCGCGGGGCGGCTTGAATGAGGATGAAGGCCGACGACGAAAAAGGCTTCGCCACCGAAGCTCAGCGAGAAATGCGGACTATCGGGATCGTGGCTGACGCGATCGTCATAGGTCTGACCGCGCCACACGTCCTTGTCCGACAGCGATTGGACGCGCTGCCACAGTGCCGCCTCGAACTGCGTCTCGTCCAGATCGTCCGGCCCTTCGAATAC
>JAPKCG010000211.1 GCA_028823055.1 Sphingomonas bacterium | reverse complement strand
ATGGCGACCAGCCCGCCACGGTCGCGCCATGGGAACTGCTGCGCGGGCAAGGCCGATCGGGACGCCCCGGACTTCTGCTCAATGTCCAGGCGCTTCGGGCGCTCGCCGCGATGATGGTCGTCCTGTTTCACGCGCGCGTCATCAATCCCGCGGGCACGCTGGTGTCGCTCGATTTCGGCAATGCCGGGGTCGACATCTTTTTCTTCATCAGCGGTTTCATCATCACGCACGTCACGACCGCCGCCGATGTCGGTCGGCCGGGGCGGTTCCTGTTGAAGCGGGCGATCCGGGTCGTGCCGCTGTACTGGGCGCTGACCATCGTGTTGTTCGTGGCCGCGATGTTCCTCCCCTTCCTCATCTCCGGGGAGACGAAGCCGGGGTTGGTGGCGCTTGCAAAGTCGCTGTTTTTCGTCCCCTATTTCGATGATTCCGGCGCGATCCTGCCGGTCCTGTTCATGGGCTGGACGCTCAATTACGAAGTGTTCTTCTATCTGGTGTTCGCCGCGTCGCTGATGATTGCGGACGCCGGCGTCCGTCGATGGACGCTGACCGGCATCATGACGGCGCTGATCGTGGCAGGTGCGCTGTTTCGACCCGACGATGCGATCGGGCAGACCTATACCGATCTGTTGATGATCGAATTCGTCATCGGGGTGTGGATGGCGACGGCCTATCGCGCCTGGCCGGGTTTGGATCTGGGTCGCGCCGCGCGGCTGTTATGGATTGCCGTCGGCATCGCCGGGGGCGTTGCCCTGATCTGGGCGGAGGCCCGGTTCCCCAGTGCCGCGCGCGAACTGAAATGGGGAATTCCCGCTTTCGTCATCGTCGCCGCCGCGCTGGTCCTCGAACGCGGGGGAAGCGCGATTGGCTGGAAATGGGTCGAGCGCGTCGGCGAGGCGAGCTACGCGATCTATCTGTCGCATGCGTTCGTCATTCGCGCGCTGGCGATGGTGTACGGACGGCTCGCGATCACCAACATGGCGGTTCATGTCGTCGCGATGATGGCCGCGATTTTATGTGCCACCGTCGTCGGTATCGCGTTTCATTATCTCATCGAACGCCCGTTGGTCGAGGTCGCTCGCACGCGCTTGCTGGCGCGATCGGCGGCGATCCGTGGTTAGAAAGGGCCGGCAATGATCGAGCGCGCAAGAAAACTCCGCATCGCGATATATGCGGCCTGGTACGTGCCGCCACGGCGACTGGCCCGCCATGTCAGGCGGCGTCTTTATGGGTTGATCGTCCCGCTCCAGGCGTCTCGCTTTCGCGCGACGCTCCTGCGGCGGGCCGAGGCATTGCCCCCGGTCAGTACCACGCGGTCGACGGCGGCGAAGGCTGCGGCGGCGCAGGTGGCGACCTTCTTCGCCGCAAAGCATGAAAAGAACGTGCCGCAATGTTTCGACGGCCGCTTCACATTGCTCAACAAGACCCACGACTTCGGCAGTCCCGGGGCGGTCGATTGGCGGATCGACATGGATGGCGGCAGCTATCAGCTGTGGCGCGCCAATCTGTCCTTCATGGGCTATCTCTGCCCCGCCATGGCGCATGATCCCGCGCGCGGGCTGACCCTTGCCGCGACGTTCGCCGACAGCTTCACCGCCATTTCCGATTTTACCCGCAGCGGTGATTTCGGCGACATCTGGAAC
Organism: Sphingomonas bacterium; assembly: GCA_028823055.1. Lineage (GTDB taxonomy): Bacteria > Pseudomonadota > Alphaproteobacteria > Sphingomonadales > Sphingomonadaceae > Sphingomonas. The sequence goes on along the minus strand of JAPKCG010000211.1, from coordinate 3,932 downwards.
AGCTATCCCGTCGCACAACGCATCCTCACCCTATCCGCAGGCCTGATGGCACTACCTGAGTCGCTCGTCGGGACCCCGGAATGGCATCGGGTCGATCAATTTCTGCGGCTTAACGTCGCCTATCTGATCGCGAATATGGAAACCGAGCTCGGATATAATCATCTCGAACGCAATCTTTCGGCGCTGGCGCTTTATTCGCTCGCTGTCGGCGCCGTGCCTCGGGTGATCGAGCAGCGGCTGACCGCCAATATCGACCATATTCTGGCTGAGACGATCGGTGACGATGGCGTGCAGCAAGAGCGTTCGGCCATGTATCAGGGCCTGGTCGTCCAGAGCCTGCGTGTGCTCAGCGCACTCGACATCTGGTCGCCCGCTCGCCGCGCGATGCTCGACCGGCGACTGGCTGCGGTCGAGGAAGCGCTCGCCGCGCTGACGCTGGGCGATGACATGCCAATGATGATGAACGATGCCTTTTTCGGCGAAACACCCAGGACATCGGTCATTCTCGGTCGTGAGGCGCGGCCGGGATTTCGGGCGATGACCGATGCGGGCTATGTCCGGCTTGCCGCTGGTCCCGCCGAGATGGTGTTCGATGCCGGACCGAGCGGGCCGGACGCCAATCCCGGTCATGGCCATCCCGATTTCCTGTCGATCGAAATGTCGCTTGGCGCGAAACGGCTGATTGTCGATCCGGGCACGTCGTCCTATTCCCCGAAGGACGGGCGAAAACAGGATCGAACATGGGATCGTCATAACGGCCCCTCGATCGCGGGCGCGGAGCCGGTGGACTTTCTCGGTTCCTTCAAAGTCGGACGCCGCGCCCGCGCCAGGCTCGAATCCGCCGGTGAGGACGAGCGTGGACAGCGCGCGACGGGAAGCCTGTCGTTCGGCGCGGTCACCGTGCGGCGTACCCTGGCGCTCACACCGGACCGGCTCACCATCGAGGATGAATGGCGCTCAGGCGAGGGTGATCGATTGAGCCGGTTCCTGATCCCCGACGGCTGGTCGGTCGCCGAGGGAGAGGGCGGCACGCAGTTACTATTGTCCTCGGGCGATCGACAGGTGCGTTGGTCCGTCAGCCGCGGGTCGCTGAGCCGTGCGCAGGAAAGCTGGACATGTCACTACAACCAGACAAGCGCAGCGCATGCGCTGATCGTTCGCCCCGACGACAGCGGGCGGGCCAGTATCGGCATAGACTGGCTGCTGACCGCCTGACCCTGATCGGCTAACGGCGCGGCGGCTATTTGCGGTGCAGAGAATCGACTGCGTTGCCGAACATCCGCTCCATCGCGCGCGGGCGATAGGTGGCGCGGTAATCGATCGGCGCGTTGGCGACCTCAGGCAGCGGTTCGAGTGGCGTAAAGGTCGTTTCGGGCTGCACCGCGGTTCCCGTTGGCCCCGCGCGCTGGATCAACAGCGTCAATTCGTTGACGTGCATCAGGAATTCGGGGGTCAGCGGTTGCGGTTTGCCCGCCTCGATCGCGCGAATCATCTCGGCGATCCCGATCAGCTTGTCCTGCGCGTAGATTTCGCGGCGACGGATCGCGCTGACAAGGCGCTGTTTCAGCGTCAGCTTGACGCCTTTTTCCGCTTCCACTGCGTGGCTTTTCCATTGGCGTACCTGCTTGAGCAGCTGACCGCCAATCCCGAAACGACGGCCAATCACCTTGAGCTCGCGCAGGCTATAGGCTTTGCGCGCGGCAAGGCTGACCATCGAAAAACGTTCGAGATGCACGGGCGACTGATAGTGCCGATATGAATCGCCCGTCAGCTCGCCCTCCTCACCGATAATCCGCATCCGATGGTCGCGCGGCGCGACGAAGCTGCAGGTGATGCGCGCCGCCATGCCATTGGCGAAATTGAGACAGGCAACCGAATAATCAGGCGTGTCGGACGGATTGAGCGGGGTGTCGGTCTTGTGGTCGATCAACGCCTTTGAAAAGGCGGTGACATGCGTCGCCGGACCGAACATCGCGCAGATCCAGACGAGGTGATAGCCGACATGTTCGAAGGTGCAGCCTTCCTGCAATTCCTCGACATAGGGCCACGGCGCGCCGGTCGGGCTGGTGATCGATTCGACGTTCATGAGGTGGACGGGATTGTCGTCCAGCTCGGCATGGACCAGCACGGGTTTGCCGATCGCGCCATCGCGAACCGCCTTCCACATCGTTGACACCGCGTCGCTGAAGACATTCGACGGCGCGGCGGTGAAGATCAGCCCCTTTTGCGCCGCCAGACCGAACAGCTCCCGCGATTCCTCGACGCTCGTCGTGATCGGCTTTTCCGAATAAACATGCTTGCCCGCCTCCAGCGCTTGGCGGGTCACCGCATAATGTGCGCCGATATTGGTCAGATTGACGACGATATCGACCGCCGGATCGGCGAGCAGCGCATCGATGCTGTCGTAAACGGACAGACCGTAATGCGCGCCGACCGTCTTTGCGCGCGCGGTGTCGATGTCAAAGACGCCGGCGATGGCGAACTGCTCATGCGCCCATCGTGTACGCATGTATATGTCGAAGACGAAACCACATCCGACGAAGGCAACAGTCATCATTGGAAAGGGTCCCCCGAACGATTTTGCCGGTGTCTATCTCCGGTGCTGCGTCGCAGCAAGCAGCGTGTCACCGGCGAGTGCGCACCAACATGGTGAGATCGCCTCCGAGTTCCGGATTGCGGAGGGGGCGAAAGGCAAGCAGCCGGTCGAGGTCGGGCGCGCGTTTGGGAAAGCGCCGTGCATAATATTCGATCCAGGCGATCGCCTGCCTGTCCGCATAGCTCGCTGGCTTCGCGGCGACCGACTGAGGTGCGCCGGCAAGGCGCGTGATCAGCGCCGGATTGCCGACCGAACTGGTCGAAAACGCGACGAGACGGTGCAGCGCACCGCCGCGATACCCGTAAAGGTCGACCTTCGCCTCGCGGGCGATTTCCGCCATCATCACCAGCGGCGCGGCGGCGTAGAGGTGATAGTGAAGCGCGAGTCGTCCACGGTCCAGCTCAAGCGGCAATGTCCCTTGCGGACTGATCTGATCGAGGCCGACCCGCGCACTGCCGATCGCCCAGCGCATCCGCGCGGGATCGCCCGTCACCGCGGCGACCCCCATCGCGGCCAGCCCCGCCCAATAGCGATGATTGTTACGCGCGGTGGTGTTCTTCAGCGTATCGGTGTGCGCCTGCAGCCGATCGGCCAGCAACGCCAGCCAGCGCTCGATCGCGACGTGCGGATCGTCTTTCGTGAAATGCAGATCGCGTACCTGCATATAATCGAGTGTCCAGCCCGACAGCTGTACCGACAGCGCGAACTGGGCATCATGGCCGGTAATCTTCGTCAATGCCCCCGCATCGGCCCAGGTCTTCAGCCAGACCAGTGCGCACCCGCCCTGATCGGCCCGTTTGCCGTTGCTCGACACATAACGATTGGCCGTGAGCGCCACCCCGGAGGTAAAGGCACGCATGGCCCGCAGCGCCTTGTTCCGCGCGGCGAGCTTGGCCGGATTGACCTTCGAATAGCTGCGATCGCCCGCGGCATAAGCCTGGACGACATCGACGGTCACCGACGGCGGCGGCGGCGGGGGGCAATTGGTCGGCGCAGCGATCGTCCGCGCCGACGGCGTGTCGAAGGGGGCGGGAAGGCCGCGCGCCGCTGCTGGCGACACGGCCGCCACGATCGTCAACATCACCGGAACGATCAAACGAAATACCATCATCAGCCCTCTTTTCGCCGCCATCCCTTGGCACCATCAGCAGCGCTGCAAGCAGGACGTAGAAAACAGAACTGATCGGCACGAGAAACTAACGGCATCAAACTTTCCGTTCCTTGCTATGGTTAGCTTAACCAGCTTTAAACTGCGGATAACGCAGTTTTCTGAGCGGACATAGATAGCGAAGAATTTACGGCATTTGGTTGCCGCTTTAATTTCATAGCAACTATT
>JAPKCG010000210.1 GCA_028823055.1 Sphingomonas bacterium | reverse complement strand
CAGCAAGGCAAAGCGACCTCGACCAACCCGATCGCGTCGATCTTCGCATGGACCGGTGGTCTGAAATACCGCGGGAAATTCGACGATACGCCTGACGTCACGAAGTTTGCCGAAACGTTGGAGCGCGTCTGCGTCCAGACCGTGGAGAACGGGCACATGACCAAGGATCTCGCGATCCTGATCGGTCCAGATCAGCCCTGGATGACGACCGAACAGTTTTTTGAACAGATCCGGGTCAATCTTGAAACCGAGATGGCGAAGGGCTGAGCCCTCTCTCTGTTCGGTTCGCAAACATGACAACGCCCGTCGCCCCGCCAAGGGGCGGCGGGCGTTTTGCTGCACAGCGGAATTTTTCGACCTGACAAATGTCGGGGTGCGTGCTTTAGCATTCGAAACATGGCCATCGGACTTGAGAACGAGGGATTTAGCGACGCACTGGTGATACTGGGCGCGGCGGGTCTGGTCATTCCGGCCTTTGCCCGCTTTCGGGTAAGCCCGGTTATCGGGTTCATTCTCGTCGGTCTGCTCGTCGGGCCCGCAGGGCTCGGTTCGCTCGTGAACCAAGCGCCCTGGCTTTACTACGTTACGATATCCGATCCGCATGCGATCGAGCCATTCGCCGAATTCGGCATCATCCTGCTGTTGTTCACGATCGGACTCGAACTGTCGTTCAAGCGATTGTGGACGATGCGCGGGCAGGTTTTCGGGATCGGTGCACTCGAATTATTCGGGTCCGCTGCCCTGATCGGGATCGCCTTACATCTCATCGGCCAGGATTGGGCGGGCGCGGCCGGATTGGGGTTGGCCCTTGCCTTGTCCTCGACCGCACTCGTGCTGCCACTGTCGGGCACGCGAAGCGCCGTGGGTCGCGGGGCCTTCGCGATGTTGTTGTTCGAAGATCTCGCGCTGGTTCCCATCATCTTCGCGCTCGGGGCGATGGCACCGACCGCGAGCGACGCCGGGTGGCAGGGGATTGCGGGAGTCGCGATGCGTGGGGCGGCAACCGTCGCGATCATGTATCTGGGCGGCCGGATCGTCCTGCCCCGCCTGTTTGCGCAGGCGGCGCGAACGAAGAGCCCGGAATTGTTCCTCGCCGCCTCACTACTCGTCGTCATCGTCGCCAGCGTCGCGACGACCGCCGCCGGACTATCGCCGATCGTCGGCGCGCTGCTTGCCGGATTGCTGATTGCGGAAACCGACTATCATAGCGAAGTCGAGGTAATGACCGCGCCGTTCAAGGGCCTTGCGCTCGGCGTGTTCCTGATCACCGTAGGCATGAGCCTCGACCTCAGGCTGATCGCCGCAAACTGGTCTTCGCTATTGCTCGCAGTTGCCGGCGTCGTCGCGGCGAAGGCGGTCGTTACCTTCCTGCTGTTGCGCGCCGCGAATACCCGGCTTGGCACTGCAGCGGAAACGGGGTTGCTGATGGGTAGCCCGTCGGAAACGACGCTGATCGTCCTTGCAACCGCGGCGCAGGCGCAGCTCATCCTCCCCTCGACCGCTTCCTTCTGGCAGACGGTGACCGCGATTGGCCTGACGATCACACCGCTGCTTGCGCTGTTCGGACGCCGCGTATCGCGCCGGATCGAAGGACGCGGGACGGTTGACGATGCGGACCTGAGCGACGAGCCGCGTACCGTCGTCATCGGGTTCGGGCGGGTCGGTCAGATGGTCGCGGATATGTTGACCGTTCATAACCAGCCTTACGTCGCGGTCGAGGCGGATATCGATGTGGTCACCGAGGCCAAGGCCGCAGGTTATCCCGTTATTTTCGGCGATATCCAGCGGGGTGAACTGGTTGAGCGGCTCGACCTCGTCAAGTCGCGCGCGTTGATCTTGACGATGGATGACCCGGTATTGACGGTGCGGCTGACGCGCCGGGTGCGAGAGGTCGCACCCAATCTGACGATCGTCGCGCGTGCTCGTGATCCGCGCCATGCCGCCGAACTTTATCGAGCGGGCGTCACCGATGCAGTGCCCGAAACGCTCGAAAGCTCGCTGCAATTGTCCGAAGCGGTATTGGTCGACCTGGGCGTCGCGATGGGGCCGGTGATCGCGTCGATCCACGAAAAGCGCGACGAATTGCGGCAGAGCATCAGGCGCGAGGCCGAAATGAAGCGCGACCCACGTATTCATCGGTTGCGCCGGGCGGGCGACGGGGTATCGCTGCCGACCGACGCGTCTCAGGCGTAAAGGTCGACGACCTTTTCGCCCTGCCCCACCGCAGCGAGGAGGAGCGTTCGATGACAATGGCAGGGGTCGCGTTCGTAACATAGCAAGGCACTGGGAGCCTCATGCGCGAGGTCGAGCATGATCGCCGACTGCGCCTGCGCCTCTGGAAGCGCCAACTGGTTAGCATACACCGCCGTCAACGTCGCGACATCGCCCTTCTTTGCCGCATCGCGCCCCGGCTTCGGCGTACCGAGTGCTTTCAGATGGACGTAATCGATACCAGCTTCCTTTAACGACGCGGCAAGCGAGGTCTTCGAAAAGCCCGGACGGCGCGATAGCGGAAGCGCGCGGACGTCGATGACGCGCATCGCCCCCGCCCCGGTTAGCGCGGCCAGAAAGTCAGTCATCGTCGTGGCTTCGTAGCCGATGGTGTAGATCGTCATTCTGGGTAGATGCGCGCGCGCGCCGGTCCTCGCAAGGTTGTCACGCGACGCTCTCTCCCGCTAAGCGCGGCGGCATGACACACGACATCCACATCATCGGCGGCGGGCTAGCCGGGTCGGAAGCCGCCTGGCAGCTCGCCGAAGCGGGACACAAAGTCCGCCTGTCCGAAATGCGCGGCAGCGGTCAAGGCACCGCAGCGCACAAGACCGATGGCCTGGCGGAACTCGTCTGCTCGAATAGTTTCCGTTCCGACGACGCGGAAAGCAACGCGGTCGGGCTACTCCATCAGGAGATGCGCACGCTGGGGTCGCTGATCATGCGCGAAGCGGACCGCACGCGGGTGCCAGCCGGGTCGGCGCTGGCAATGGACCGTGATCTGTTTTCGCAAGGCGTCACCGCCGCGGTCGAGGCGCACCCGAACATCACGCTGGTGCGCGAGCGCGTCGATTCACTCCCTGACGGTCCCGCGATCATCGCGACCGGTCCCCTAACCGCTCCCGCGCTGGCAGAGGGCATCGGCGCGGCGACGGGCGCGGAGGCGCTCGCTTTTTTCGACGCGCTCGCCCCCATCGTCCATCGCGACACGATCGATATGGAGGTCGCCTGGTTCGCCAGCCGCTGGGACAAGGGCGATACCAAGGATTACATCAATTGTCCGATGACGAAGGACCAGTATCTCGCATTTCACACCGGGCTGGTCGAGGGCGAGAAAACCGAGTTCAAGGAGTGGGAAAAGGACACACCCTATTTCGATGGCTGTATGCCGATCGAGGTCATGGCGGAGCGCGGTGTCGACACGTTACGCTACGGCCCGATGAAGCCGGTCGGGCTCGACGATCCGAGAACGGGGCGCTGGCCGCATGCGGTCGTCCAGCTTCGCCAGGATAACGCGCAAGGGACGTTGTGGAATATCGTCGGATTTCAGACGAAGCTGAAACACGCCGAACAGGTGCGCCTGTTCCGGACCATACCGGGGCTGGAGAATGCGGAGTTCGCCCGGTTGGGAGGGCTGCACCGTAACACCTTCATCCGCTCGCCTGTCCTGCTCGACGCTTCGCTACGGCTCGAGTCGCGCCCCAATATTCGTTTCGCGGGACAGATTACGGGGTGCGAGGGCTATTTGGAAAGCGCAGCGATCGGGATGCTAGCGGGGCGCTTTGCCGCTGCCGAGCTTAACGACACGCCGATGAAACCGCCCCCTGTCACAACCGCACTTGGCGCATTGCTGGGGCACATCACGGGTGGGGCGGAGGCTGATAGCTATCAGCCGATGAACGTCAATTTCGGGCTGTTCCCTCCGATCGGGGGCAAGAAAAAAGCGGATCGCAAACGCGCCTATACCGACCGGGCGCGCGCTGCGCTGGCGGAATGGCTCAGCTCTCCTCCTCCACCGTCTTTGCCGCCGGAGGACATTTCAGCCGTGCTTTCGGTTTCCGCTTAACCGCGGTCGTCGCGAATTCTGTCGCGGTCATCGTTCCCGATGCATCGCGATCGGCCGTCGAGAATTTGGTCGCCGCCTTGACCGCCCATTCTCCGAAAGACAGCCGCCCATCGTGGTTGGTGTCGAGCTTTGCATACGCCTTGCGACGCTGCGCAAGATATTCATCGCGCGTGATCTTGCCGTCGCGATCCTTGTCGTACCGGTCGAAGCGTTTCTGTTCGCGCGTCGCCGGCAGTGCCTCAGGCACAGATGTCGGCAGCGGCGTATCGAGCTGTGCCGTCGCGATCCCGGGATCACCCCGCGCCGCAAGCAGGGGAGCAGGCACCCCATGGGTGCCGAATACAAGCACGCCCGCCCCCGCCATCGCCAATGCCGCAACGCCGCCAACAAGATATCGCCACATGCCCAAGTTCCCCGATCCCAATAGAGACTAGCAGGGGAAGCATGTTGTGCAAGTTAGCGTCGGCCAGTCATGTTGAATTTGAGGAAGGAATAGGCATCGCCGATCCGACCCCAGCCGCTATACGCTTCCCCGATATCCCTAATAGCAAGCATCGCGAGCGTTCCCAGTGGCCTGATCGCCGCGGGCCAATATTCTGCGATCCCGGCCTGCATGTTCTCGATTGCCTCAACGCGCGCTAACATGGCTACATTTGCAAGAGAACTGCGCCGTGACAGGTCGGCCAGTGCCCAACCCCGTGCCGCGGCGGCAACACCCGTGCCGTCGGCGCCCATGACGCGTGCCGCCGCCGCGAACAACAGCGAGCCCCGCCGATCGGCGTATACCGCTCGCACAGCGCCGTCAGCGCCGTCACTGGCGAGGATCGATTCCCATCCCTCCGTCATCCCTGCCAGGTCAGCACCGCGAATGCCCATCGGCAACAACCTATCCGCAATATCGCGCAGGATCGGTTCCGCTGGTGCAGGCGATGTGTCGAGCGCGACAAGTGAATCCCGCCACCAGGCGAGCCGCAACTGGCCCATCATCGGTTCACGTGTGGTCGCAACGATGCGCGCCAATTGGGCATCGAGCGCGAACAGCAAGGCCAATGGTCCCCGCCGATTGCCGGATAGGGCCAGCATCAGTTCGATCGGCTTATCGACCATGCGTCATGTCACCGTTCTCCAGCTTTCGACCGACATTCGGTGGTTAATTCGCCGATAACCATGTCGGTTGACCAACCATTTCCGCCTGGCCGTTATCAGCGAACATCTAATGGTCCGGCTTCCTACATCAACGCAACAGCGGCTCTCGATGGCATTGGCCGTCGGATCGTTCCTCCGCAGGCTTCGTCGCGACGTCCGCGCGAACACCCTCGCCATCGTCGCGGCGGCGCTCGTCCCGCTCGCCGGGATGGTCGGGGGGGGGCTCGACATCAGTCGCCTTTATCTGACCAAGACGCGACTTCAGCACGCCTGTGATGCAGGTGCGCTCGCAGGACGCAAGGCAATGGGCGGTGGTTCATGGAATACCGCCGCCAGCAATGTCGCCGCTGCCGCCAGCAATGTCGCCGCTGCCGCCAACA
>JAPKCG010000010.1 GCA_028823055.1 Sphingomonas bacterium | reverse complement strand
TATCGTCCGGATTGGCGCTGGGTCGCGGCTGGCACGACTGTGCGATCGGGATCGTCGAACATGATGGCGAACCCATGCTGATTCTCGATTTCCATGCCTGGATACCAGCAGGGGCGATGGCGGCTTAACCTTGTCATCAGACTTTCCTGCCACTTGTACCCAACGTCATATTTTCAAAGGGCCATCCATGAAGACCTGCCTCGTCGTCGACGATTCGAAGGTGATCCGAAAGGTCGCCCGCCATATTTTGGAAACACTCGATTTTGCCGTGACCGAAGCTGCGGACGGGCGTGAAGCGCTAGATGCGTGCCTCGCATCCGTCCCGGACGTCGTTCTGCTCGACTGGAACATGCCCGTCATGAGCGGCATGGATTTCCTGCGTGCGATGCGCGAGGCGGATCTTCCTTCCCGACCCAAGGTCGTCTTCTGCACAACCGAAAACGGCATGGCGTACATCCGCGCCGCGATCGAGGCGGGGGCGGACGAATATGTCATGAAGCCATTCGATCGCGATACGCTCGAATCCAAACTGCAAATCGTTGGTGTCGCCTGAACGGATAGACGACCGTGTTGCCCGCCAATGTCCACCATGCCGATCCTGCACCAGGTTCGCTGCCGGTATTGATCGTCGATGATTCGGCGGTCGCGCGTGCTGTTCTGACGCGGGTCGTCGATCAGAGCGGCGATTTTCATGTCGTCGGCAGCGTCGGCAGTGTGCCGCGCGCGCTCGATTTTCTCGCCAAGAACCGGGTGTCTTACGTTTTGCTCGACATCATGATGCCTGGGACCGACGGGCTTACGGCGCTTCCCGACATGATCGCGGCGGCGCATGATGCCAAGGTCGTCATGGTTTCGGGTAGCGTCGATGCGGGTGCGGCGTGCGTCGTGCAGGCGCTGGCGCTCGGCGCGGTCGACACGATGCTGAAACCGGCATTCGGATCATCGACCAAATCGTTCGGCGTGGACCTTATCGAAAAGATGCGACGGATCGAGGCAGGCGTTCGCACGCCGGGCGTCGTTCGCCATCCGGTGGCGGCGGAGGGGCGGGTCGTTGCCCCGCCCCTCAACCCACCCATCAAGATGCGTAAGGCGGATTTCGACGTCATCGCAATCGGCGCGTCGACCGGCGGCATTCATGCGTTGAGCAAGCTGCTCCGCGCCGTGCCGGTCGATCGGGACGTCCCGATCCTGATCACCCAGCATCTGCCAACGTCGTTCATGCCCTATTTCGCTGCTCAAATCGCGGTCCTGTCCGGGCGCCCGTGCGATGTCGCAGTCGATCGGATGCAGATCCGTGCGGGCCGCATCATCGTCGCGCCCGGTGACAAGCATTTGCGATGTCGACGTGATACGCGGGGTAATCCGATCGTCCTTCTGACCGGGGAAACGGTCGCGAGCGGATGTTTGCCGTCCGTCGATCCCATGCTCGCTTCGGTAGCCGCAACCTATGGTGACCGCACGCTAGCGGTGGTTTTGAGCGGCATGGGCCGCGATGGCGCGCAAGGCGTGGTCGCGGTCGCCGATGCCGGGGGAACGATCGTCGTACAGGACGAGGCCAGTTCGGTGGTATGGGGGATGCCCGGAGCCGCGATGGCAACGGGCGTTGCGGCTGCGATGCTGGAGCCCGCCGCCATTGGGCAGATGATCGCATCGGGATGCCGGGCATCATGATGTTCCAGCCACTCTCCCCCGGTGTCGGCGCGTCGCAACAGGCACTCGACGTCCTTGCCGCGCTTCTCGAACAGCGAACGGGACAGCAGATCGCGGCCTATCGGTCCTGGCGCATCGACACCGCGCTCAAACCATTGCTGCGTCAGCGCAATCTCGACTCGCTCGACCAACTCGTCGCACTGCTGATCCGGGGTGTCGATCCACGGATCGCGGACGAGATCGTCGATGAGCTCGTCAATCACGAAACCAGTTTTTTCCGCGACGCGCCGGTGTTCGACATGGCGATCAATGCGGTCGCCCGGATCGAAGCACAGGGTCGACGCGCACGGATCTGGTGTGCAGGTTGTTCGACCGGACAGGAGCCTTATTCACTGGCGATGTTGCTCGCCGAACGCGACGGGGACGCCCGATTGACCCCCGATATCGTCGCGACCGACGTATCCGAATCGGCAGTCTCCAAGGCTCGTGCAGGATGCTACACGCAGTTCGAGATCCAGCGCGGCCTGCCGGTCAGGCGCATGATAAACTGGTTCGATGCAGTGGGCGATGAATGGGTGGCGAAGCCCGCGCTGCGCCGTATGGTGACGTTTCGCCGCCAGAATTTGCTGGCCGATGCGCCGCCGCCCGGGCGATACGACATCATCCTGTGCCGAAACGTCATGCTCTATTTCGCGACCGCGCCGAAGGCCGAGATTTTCGCGCAGTTCGCCCGCTCGCTCAACGACGACGGATTGCTCGCGCTGGGGGCGGGCGAGACGGTGATCGGCCAGACGACGATGTTCACCCCCTCCAAACTGCATCGCGGCTTTTACGATCGCATCGTGCCGCCATCACAAACTCCGTCATAACATCTGTACGGCACGACAGCTTCTGTCATAGGGTCGTTCACCATGACGATCATCGATACGCCCTCGCCGAATTTCGACGAGCGAACGCTGCCCATATCCATGATCGTGCTTCATTATACGGGGATGGCCGACGGCTCGTCGGCGCTGGCGCGGCTGTGCGATCCCGCGGCGAAAGTCTCTGCGCATTACGTCGTCGAGGAAAATGGCCGCGTGATGCGGCTGGTCGCCGAGGACAAGCGCGCCTGGCACGCCGGGCGATCGCATTGGCGCGGGCTGACCGACGTCAATTCGGCGAGCATCGGGATCGAGATCGTCAATCCCGGTCATGAGCACGGCTATCGCGGGTTTCCGCGCGAACAGATCGCGGCGGTCGTCCAACTCGTTGCCGAGATCAAAGATCGCCACGGCATCGGGCGCGGCGACGTGGTCGGCCATTCGGACGTCGCGCCGCGCCGCAAGCGCGATCCGGGCGAGTTGTTCCCGTGGAGCAAGCTGGCCAGGTTGCGCCTCGCGTTGCCACGCCCGACGAAGAATCTGATGGACCCGATGTGGTCGGAGGCCGGATTTCTGCTGGCGCTCGACCGGTTCGGCTATGACGTCGAGGACAAGATGGCCGCGATCATGGCGTTTCAGCGGCGCTTTCGGCCCGAGATGATCGATGGCGAGGTCGATGCCGAATGCCGGATGATACTGCTCGCATTGCTCCTTCCCAAACCACAAGGTGACGACTAGACCCGGCCTTGCCAGAGGGTTGGGTGATCGCGTCGCGGCTTCGGCCACGTCGAGGAAAGTCCGGGCTCCATGTAACGACGGTGCCGGGTAACGCCCGGCGAAGGTGACTTCAGGGATAGTGCCACAGAGAGCAGACCGCCCGTCCACGGACGGGTAAGGGTGAAAGGGTGCGGTAAGAGCGCACCGCGCGGCCGGTAACGGTTGCGGCATGGTAAACCCCACCGGGAGCAAAACCGAATAGGGGCGGCACAGGGGCGTCGTTTCCGCCCGTCGTCCGGGTTGGTTGCTAGAGGCGGCATGCAAATGTCGTCCGAGATGAATGATCGCCCATTTTCCGTTTCGGCGGAGAGGGACAGAACCCGGCTTACAGACCCTCTGGCAATTTTCGCGCCGTCGATGCCCCTGTCGACACGCCGGTCGACACGCCGGTCGACAGGGACAGCGGTGAGAAACGAGGTTGCGTCGCCGGGTTAGGGACTTATCTGGGGCTGATGGCACGCATACCTACACGCTCGAACGACTGGGGCTTCCCCCGCTGGCGTGGGTATGAAAGCGCGCGTGAGGCGACGACGATCCGGTTGTGCGATCGCCACGGCTGTAACGAGGCCGGCAATTGCCCCGCACCGAAATCACCGAACAGCCCCGACCGCTGGTATTTCTGCGCGACACATGCGGGCGAATATAATCGCGGCTATAATTATTTCGAAGGTCTATCCGCAGAGGACGCCAAGGCGCGCGAGGAATCGGAGCAGCGCACCGCCGATGGCTATACCAACGCCAAACATTATGCGTGGGGCGGGCCGGGCGATGGTACGCGGTCGCGGGACGAGATGCGCGCGCTCGAAATGCTCGGCCTCGAAAGCGATGCCGAGTTCGAGGAGGTGAAGGCCGCCTGGCGTCGGCTCGCCAAGGCGAACCATCCCGACGTCAAACCCGGCGATGCCGATGCGGCGGTGAGGTTTCAGGCGGTGCAGGCCGCCTATGAGGTCCTGAAAGCGGGCGAGGAGCAGCGCGAGTGGCGTCCGACCTAGGTCCGTCCGACTTCAAACAGGTACGCAGCAGTTGGCAAGGTGCGGTTCTGGTCTGCGGAAAATGTTCGCAAAAGCTGGACGGTGGTTTCGGCGATAAGGGCAAGAAGCCGCTCGCGAAGGCGTTGCGCAAGGCGATGGCGCTGGGCAAGGGGCGCAAGGCGTCGGGCGGGGTTATCGAAACCCGGTGCCTGGGCGTCTGTCCGAAACGCGCGGTAATGATGATCGATACACGCACCCCCGATCGGTGGCTGGTCGTGCCAGCGGGTGCCGATGTCGCAGCGGTCGCGGCGCAACTGGCGGCAACCGCGTCGCGGGACTAAAGCTTTTTCGGTTCAAGCGTACCGCATGGCGGTGTCGCGGATCAACGCGATCATATTGGGGATGCCCTGCGTCCGGTTGCTGCTCAACTGGTTCTTGAGATCGAACGGTGCGAGCGCGGCGTCGATATCGGTGTCGCGGATTTCCGCCGGTGTCCGATCCTGCACCGTCAGCAGGACGAGCGCGATGATCCCCTTCGTAATCGCGGCATTGCTGTCGGCGAGAAAATGCAGCCTGCCATCGTCCATGACGGTCGGATAGACCCACACCGCCGCCGAACAGCCCCGCACCAGGGTCGCGTCGGTCTTTAGCGGGTCGGGCATATCCTCAAGCTGTCGACCCAGATCGATCAGCAGGCGGTAACGGTCGTCTGGTTCGAGGAATTCATATTCCTCGGCGATGTCATCGAGCGTCGGCATGAAGGCCGCGTACCGGGGGGAGCGTTACAGGTCCACCCCGGCTGCGATCGCCTCAAGCTTGCGGATGCGTTCCTTGAGATCAGCGATCTCGATGCGGGCCCCCGCGGTCGGTGTCGGCAGATCGTGGGCGTGGGAGCCTTCGAGTTCGCTGCGCTTGAGCGCGAGCCAGCCGCGCCAGCCGGACAGTGCCGCGGAGGTCATCATCGCGAGGCCAGCAAGAGCGGCGATCGAGAGGGTAAGATAAAGATTGAGTTCGGTCATAATCCGCCTCCTTCCTTTTAGCGGTCGCGCAGCCGGTCGATCTCGTCAGCGAGATCGGTGCTGCCATGGTTGTCGGTGATCGCGCGTTCCAGGATGTGGATACGCGCACGCAATTCCTTCACTTCCTCGTTCAGGCGAAACGTCTCGGGGTCGATCGGACGACGCGCATCGTTGTCCGTGGGACCGCGCCGTTTCTGGATCACCAGAAAAGCCACGGCGACCATCAGCGTGATCGCGAACAGATCGATAAATGCCATCAATGCTGCTCCAGCCGATCACGCGCCGGGTTTTCGCGCAGCGCCTCGATCTCATCGGACAGGTCCGCCCCGCGATCGGTCGCGATCCGTTCGAGGACGCGGACGCGCTGTTCGAGCCGCTCGGTCTGCGATGCGTATTGCGCGGCCTTTTCGGCGACCTTGTCGGCCTCCAACTCCATCTTGCGCCGCTGAAGTTCCATCCAGGGTTTGAAGACAGTGCCGGCGAGGATCGCGATAATCGGTATCAGCAGCGCGAAGATCGGAATGATAAGGGGGCTCATAATGTCCTCAATTCGCGCGGTTGCGGAGTTGTTCGATTTCGCGGTTCAGTTCGTGGCTGCCGTCGGTCACGATGCGTTCCACATTGGCGAGCCGGTCTTTCACCGAGCCTAGTTCGGCGCGCAGTTGCGCGTTTTCCTGGCTGAGAAGTTTGACCCGTTCGGTCGTCTCGGCGTCGTTACGAGGGTAGACTGCCTGACCCCATGCACCGTCGAGCGGGTAGCCGTTCTTGATCCGCAGCCAGGTGGTCAGAACCCAACCACCGACGCCGATCGATCCCATGATCGCGACGAGTGGCAGGATGCCTTGCGCGATCGCATATGTTTCGGGGGACATGTTCTTCTCTCCTTAGCGGTCGCGCAGCGCTTCGATTTCGCGCGCGGTCCGTTCTGCTGGGTCGGTGGCGATGCGTTCGAGGACCGCGATGCGTTCTTCGAGGCGACTTACCTGGCCGTTCAACCGTTCGTTTTCGTTGGTCAGCAGCGCGACGGTGCGTTCTTCATCGACCCCGCCGCGCGACCGGCGACGGCTGCGGCGGCCATTCCCATCCTCGATCGGGTAGCCGTGCTTGGCCTTGACCCAGGTCGTGAAGGCCCCCCGTGCCGAAATCGCGGCGACCACGCCGACCGGCACCATCCATCCCATGTCCATCGTACCAAACTCCCCAAGACTTTGATCCGCCGCGCTTAGCGCAGTTTTTCGATTTCGCGCGCGGTGCGTTCGGCGGGATCGGTGGCAATGCGTTCCAGCACCGCGATCCGATCCTGCAGCCGGTCGACCTGACCGAGCAGCCGGTCGTTTTCCTTGGCCATCAGCTCGAACTTTCGTGCTGCCTCCGGATCGTCGCGGCTCACCGGGTTTCCCCAATCGTCGCTCGGTGCGTAACCGTGGCGCGCGCGGATCCAGTTGTTGATCACCCATCCGGCCGTCGAGATTGCGATCAGCGCCAGGACAAAAGTGGGACCACCCCATTCCATAGTCATTCTCCGGTCAGCATTGGTCGAATACGCTCAGCGCAGTTCTTCGATTTCCCGGGCCAACTGGCTGTTGCGGCTGGTGTAATGGGTTTCGATGTCGGCGAGCCGGCGGTCCAGATCGCGAAACTTGCTGCGGACTTCGGTGGTCGAGCGATGGGCGTTGGTCCGCACGCCCTGCCAGAACTTGGCGTCCTCGGGCGTTTCGTACAGGCCGACAGGTTTCTTCGGCGCGAGCCAGGCGGTGGCGATGTAGCCGATCAGGAGCCAGCCGCTGCTGGCGAGCGTCAGGACCACCATCGCGACCCGGACCAGCGTGACGTCGAACCCGGTATAATCCGCGATCCCCGAACACACGCCCGCCCATTTGGCGTCCTGTTTATCGAGATAGAATTTGGTGCGGCTGTCGGCCATGTCAGTTCCTCCGGTCGATTTGATATTGGGGAGACTGGCTGCCGATCGAGGGTTTCCAGTCGGGATTGTCGGCGGCAACGATGCGTTCGACGGTGTTGACGCGTTCTTCGAGGCGGCGGGCGAGATTATACATCTCATCGAGCAGCTTCTCGTCCTCGTCGGTGATCTTGGGCGCGGTCTTCCACTTGGTGATGTAGTGGAAAATCAGCCAGGGCAGGGCGACGAAGACCAGTGCGCAGATCATGAAGACGCTGAAACCATCGTCCATCGCTTAGCCCTCCTTCTTCGCGATACGCGCTTTCAGCGCGGCGAGCTCGGCATCAACCTTGTCGCTGGCGCGCAGCTCGTTGATTTCGTCGTCGAGCGTCTTGATCGCGCCAAGGCCCATCGCCTCGGCGCGGCCCTCCGCGTCGTCGACACGGCGTTCGAGCTGGTCGAACCGGCTGAACGCTTCATGCGTCTTGGGGCCATCGTACATCTCGCGCAGGCGATAGCGGTTGTTCGCGCTTTCGAGGCGAGTCTGGACGTTGGCCTGCTTGCTGCGCGCCTCGGTCAGCTTTTTCTGAAGCTTGGCGATGTCCTCTTCGGATGCGCGCAGTGCATCGTCGAGCACGCCGACCTCGATCTTGAGCTGTTCGCTCATGTCGGCGGCCTTCTGGCGTTCGACGAGCGCGGCCTTGGCAAGATCCTCCCGACCCTTCGACAGCGCCAGCTCGGCCTTTTCGGTCCAGCTGTCCTGAAGCTGATCGAGCTTCGTGATGTGTCGCCGCATTTCCTTCTGATCGGCGATGGTGCGCGCGGCGGACGCGCGGACCTCGACCAATGTCTCCTCCATTTCGAGGATGATCATGCGGATCATCTTGGCCGGATCTTCGGCCTTTTCGAGCAAGTCGGCGAAGTTGGCGGCGACGATGTCGCGGGTTCGGGAAAATATACCCATCTAACTGTTACTCCTGAAGGAAAGGCCGGGACGAGCGAGGGAAAATGTCCGCCCCGGCAGGCCGGTTACGCCGTGTGGCGCGCGGCCGTCTCGCTGGCCGCCGCCGGCGCTCCCGCCTGTGCCGGCCCGACCGCGCTCAGCACGCAGGTCGCGCTGAAAACGATGGTGCACAGGATGGTGGCTAGCGTGCGACCGAAATTCGAATTGCCCATGATGACCTCCTTGATCTGAAACCTTGTATCCGCTTTCCGGCGGGTTGCCTGATACTTTGCATGACGCGTGCCAGTTTTAAAAACCCCGAAAATACAAGGCGTTGCGAGAGCGTATCGGATGAATAATACAGTAAGACTTGCGCAGGGTTGGTGAAATGCGCCAGATGTTGGCAATGGAACGAACAAGCCAGGTCATCGGCCAATCGGGGGCTTTTCTCGATGCGCTCGAGCGTGCCAGTCGCGCCGCCGCGCTCGATCGCCCCGTGCTCGTCATCGGCGAACGGGGAACGGGTAAGGAACTGGTTGCCGAACGGCTTCATCGACTCTCCCCGCGATGGGATCACCCGCTGGTTATCATGAATTGCGCCGCCCTGCCCGAAACGCTGATCGAGGCGGAGTTGTTCGGGCATGAGGCAGGCGCGTTCACCGGCGCGACCAAGGCGCGCGTGGGGCGGTTCGAGGAAGCGGATGGCGGCACGCTGTTCCTCGACGAACTCGGCACGCTGTCGATGGGCGCGCAGGAACGACTGCTCCGCGCGGTCGAATATGGCGAGGTGACGCGGATCGGGTCGTCACGGCCGATGCGGGTCGACGTTCGCATCGTCGCGGCGACGAACGAACATCTGCCCGACAAGGTGGATGCGCATGAATTTCGCGCCGATCTGCTCGACCGGTTGAGTTTCGAGGTCGTCACCCTGCCTCCATTGCGAGCGCGGGTGGGGGACATATTGGTGCTGGCCGAGCATTTCGGGCGGCGCATGGCGTCGGAGATAGGCTGGGACGAATGGCCCGGTTTCGGCCCGACCGCGCTCGATGTGCTGACCAATCACCGTTGGCCCGGCAATGTACGCGAGCTGCGCAATGTCGTCGAGCGCGCCATCTATCGCTGGGAGCGGGGCGGGGCGGTCGACCATATCGAGATCGATCCGTTCGAGTCGCCCTATCGCCCGCGCCGCGCGAAACCTGCCAGCGCGGCGCAACCGAGCGAGCCGGACGACGTGATCCATGAGGAGGATCCGGTCGTCGCGTGCGATGCGGGGCCGTCAGATTTCAAATCGCGCGTGGCGCGGTTCGAACGCGAATTGCTGTCGCGCGCGCTGTCGGAAAACCGGTTTAATCAACGCGCTACCGCCGATGCACTGGGCCTTTCCTACGATCAGTTACGCCACGCACTACGCCGCCATGAGTTGACGGGGACCGAAAACTCGTAACGGATACGTAATTATGTGGAGCCATCGACAGGCTGCCGCGTTGGTCAGGAAACCCATCAAGGAGAAACAGACATGGCATTCGAACTTCCCGAACTCCCCTACGCCTATGATGCGCTGGAGCCGGTGATCTCGAAGGAGACGATGACGTTCCATCACGACAAGCACCACAAGGCCTACACCGACAAGCTGAACGAGGCGGTCGGTGAAGAAGGGCTCGACGGCAAGTCGATCGAGGACATTCTGGGCCAGATCTCGGGCCTGTCGAGCAAGGCGCGCAACAATGGTGGCGGGTATTGGAACCATGATTTCTTCTGGAAGATCATGGGGCCGAAAGGTTCGACACAGCCGTCGGGCGCATTGAAGGATGCGATCGATGCCTATGGTGGGCTTGACAAGCTCAAGGGAGATTTCAACGGCAAGGGCGCGGGCCAGTTCGGTTCGGGCTGGGCGTGGGTAATCAAGGATTCGAGCGGCGCGCTGAAGGTCACGTCGACCCCGAACCAGGACAATCCGCTGATGGACGATGCCAAGGAAAAGGGCACGCCGGTCCTGGGTAACGACGTGTGGGAACACGCTTATTACCTGACCTACAAGAATGACCGCCCCGGCTATCTCAAGGCATGGTGGGACATCGTGAACTGGGACGAGGCGGGCAAGCGTTTCGACGCCGCCTGAACGTTCAGGAGCTGACGCGTTAGCCTTCGGGGGGGATGTCGGTGACGGCATCCCCTTCCAGATTCAGGCCATGACGCATCAGCATCGGGATGTTCGCCGCCGCGAAGATCAGGGTAACGATGACGCAGCCGGGAAATTTGTAGAGCGTCCACGCGCGGAAGGCGGCAGCCTCGTTCATCGACGCTTCGGTCGTGCGCCAGACGATTTCGTTGGCGATCGCCATGACGACGAAGAAAATCGCCCAGTTGCGCGTCAGCTTCGCCCAGCCCGCTTCGGTCAGCCCGGGGTAAGCCGCGCCGAGTAATTGCTGGAGCAGCGGGCGTCCGGTGGCGAACCCGAAGAACAGCACGGTCGCGAAGATGCCGTAGACGAAGGTCGGCTTCATTTTGATGAAGCGCGGGTCGGCGAAATAGATCGTCAGGCCGCCGAATACGACGACCAGCGCTCCCGAAATCCACAGCATCGGCGAGATCGTCCCGAGCCGTGCCTTGGAAACGAGCATCGCGATAATGGTGGCGATGACGAACCCCGCGGTCGCACAGATAACGCGCGCGATCAGCAGAGCCTCCAGCTGCGTCTTGGCGGTGAGGGTATCGGTGAAGCTCGACACGAGCGCGCGCATCGGTTCGGCGGGGGCAACGAAAGTGATCGCGAAGAAGACGAGCAGCGGGCCGTAATCGATCGCCATCCGCACGCCAGCGGATGACTTTTCGTGCTTGGGAGCCGTCGTCACTTCTTCACTCCTTCGACGCCCGCGATGATGCGGCTCACCTCATGCGCGTCGAACGGCCTGAGATCGGTCATGCCCTCGCCCAATCCGATCGCGTGGATCGGCAAGCTGAATTTCTCCGCCGCCGCGACCATGACGCCGCCGCGCGCGGTGCCGTCTAGCTTGGTCATGACGAGCCCGGTAACGCCCGCGACTTCCTTGAACACCTCAATCTGCGATAGCGCATTCTGCCCCGTCGTCGCGTCGAGGACGAGGACGACGTCATGCGGACTTTCGGGGTTGATCCGACCGAGAACGCGGCGAATCTTGGCGAGTTCGTCCATCAGCTCGCGTTTGTTTTGAAGCCGTCCGGCGGTGTCGACGATGAGCACGTCGATACCCGTCTCGGTCGCTTTCTTGACGGCATCCCAGACGACGCCTGCGGCATCGCCCCCCTCCGGCCCGGTGACGATCGGTACGCCCACCCGTTCAGCCCACGTCTTCAACTGCCCGATCGCGGCGGCGCGAAAGGTGTCGCCGGCGGCGAGCATGACGCCGTAGTCCTGCTCCATCAGCAGATGCGCGAGCTTGGCGATCGTCGTCGTCTTGCCCGATCCGTTGACCCCGATGACGAGAATGACCTGAGGCCGGGGAAAGGCGGTGACTTCGAGCGGGGTGGCGACTTTCGCCAGCGCCTTTTCGACTTCCTCGGCGACGACGAGGCGGATGCCCAGATCCTCCATGTCGCGCTCGAACGTGCCCTCGGCAAGGCGGCTGCGGATCTTGCCCGCGGTTTCGGGGCCGAGATCGGACGCGATCAACGCCTCCTCGATCTCGTCAAGCGTGTCGTCGTCGAGCCGCGCGCCGCCGAGCCCCGCGAGATTGCCGACGATCCGATCGGAGGTCTTGCGAAAGCCGCCGAGGAGGCGGTCGTGCCAGGATGTACTCATATGGGTGTTCCGATGAGATGGGTGTCGGTCGCGGCGGTGATCGTGACTTCGGCAACCGAGCCGGGGGGTGGCGCATGCCCTTCGACAGGCTCAGGACGAACAGGGTGGGGAGGATGGCCTCGCACCACGTCATCCGTTCGTGCCGCACTTGTCGAGGCACGGGTCAGGCGCACCTCCGCGAAATTGGGCGCATGCCCCCTGTCGCCGGGATTTTCGATCAGGACCGACTGGCGCGTTCCGATCAGCGAGGCAAGCCAGGCAGACCGCCGCCGCGCGCCCGCCGCGCGTAACGCCTCCGCGCGCTCCTTACGGCACGGGACGGGGACTTGCGGCATCCGCGCGGCGGGGGTGCCCGCACGCTCCGAATAGGGGAAGATATGCGCGTGGACGATGTCGGCATCGTCGAGCAACGCGAGCGTGTCCGCGGCCATCGCGTGGGTTTCGGTGGGGAAGCCTGCGATCAGGTCGGCGCCGATGGCAATGTCAGGACGCTTTGCCTTCAGCCGTTCGACGATCGCGACCGACTGCGCGCGGCTGTGGCGGCGCTTCATCCGTTTGAGGATCATGTCGCTGCCCGCCTGAAGCGACAGGTGCAGGTGGGGCATGATCCGGGGCTCGCCCGTAATCAGGTCGAACAGCCGGTCGTCGATCTCGATCGAATCGAGTGACGACAGACGCAGCCGGGTCAACGACGGCACGCCGCGCAGGATACGTTCGACGAGGAGCCCGAGCGACGGCGCGCCGGGCAGGTCGTGGCCATAGCTGGTCAAGTCGACGCCGGTCAGCACGATCTCGCCATGTCCCGCATCGACCAGTCCCGCGATCCGGTCGACCACCGCGCCGGCCGGCACCGAGCGCGATGGGCCGCGACCGAACGGGATCGCGCAGAAGGTGCAACGATGGTCGCAGCCATTCTGCACTTCGACGAATGCGCGGGCGTGTTCGGTGAAGCTGGCGGCAAGGTGGTGGGCGGTGTCGCGCACCGCCATGATGTCGCCGACGATCACGCGCATGTCGGTCTGCCATGTCGCGGCGTCGAGCTTTTCGGCGTTGCCGACCACCCGCGCGACTTCGGGCATGGCGGCGAAGGATGCCGGGTCGATCTGTGCCGCGCAGCCCGTGACGACGATCGCGGCACCGGGCCGGGCGCGATGCGCGCGGCGGATCGCGGCGCGGGTCGCCTTGACCGCGGCGTTGGTGACGGCGCAACTGTTGACGACGACCGTGTCCGATCCCGCAATCAGCGTCCGGATCGTTTCGCTCTCGGCGATGTTGAGACGGCAGCCGAGGGATATGACCTCTGGCGCGGGAACAGACATGAAGGGCGATCTAATGACCGAGGCGAGCCAAGTCCATGACCAGGCGCATGATGTGCTCGACTTCTGGTTCGGGCAGCCGAAAAAGCGTTGGTGGACCAAGGACGATGATTTCGATGCCGAGATCGGTCGCCGGTTCGGTGCGTTGCGCGATCGGGTCGTGGCGTCGGCGGCGGAGGGATGGCGCGATGATCCCGATACCCTACTCGCGGCAATCATCCTGATCGACCAGTTTTCGCGCAATATCAATCGCGACCGGGCAGAGGCGTTCGCGGCGGACGATCTGGCGGCGCGGCTGACATTGTTCGGCATCGGGCGGGAATGGGAGGAACGCTATCCGCCCGAGCGGCGCGTGTTTTTCTATATGCCGCTGATGCATGCGGAGGATGCACCGCTGCAGGCACTCAGCGTCGAGAAGTTCGAGGCGCTGGGGATCGAGGAGAACGCCAGGTTCGCGCGGGATCATCGCGCGGTGTTCGATCGCTTCGAACGGTTTCCGGGGAGGAACGCGGCGTTGGGGCGGGAATCGAGCGCGGCGGAGAAGGAATATCTGGCGGAAGGCGGGGGCTGGTAGGGGCCTCGACACGCCTTTAACGCTGATACGTCGGAACCCCGGGCGGGTGCAGCGCATTTGAAACGGATGGCTGACATTCCACCCGCAATCCTGATCGTTGAAGATGAAATTTTCGTCGCTTGGGACGAAGCTCAGGCAATGGAGGGCGCGGGGTATCGCGTTCTCGGCCCGGCGCATGATCTGGCGAGCGGGATCGGGTTGGCGCAAGCGGAAAGCCCGTGTGCCGCGGTGCTCGATATCAATTTGGGCGACGAAACCGTGTGGCCGTTGGCGGAGATGCTCGACGAGGCCGGTATCCCCTTCGTGTTCGTGACCGCCGACCTGGGGCATCCAGAGCTTCAGACGCGCTATGCGGACGTGACACGGATCAGCAAGCCGACCAGCCAAGCCCAGCTACTGGGCGCGGTCGCGTCGCTGCTGGCCGGTCCTGAGGACGTTTCTTTTCCGATCGATCATGGAGACGATCGCGCGGGACGAAACGTCAGCGTCCTGCGATAGCCGCCCTCGATCGACTGCGCGGTCGCGCTGCCGCCGAGTTGACGCGCGCTCATGTTGACGAGCTGTGTGCCGAAGCCTGGCGTGTCGTTATTGTCGCCACCATCGCCGCCCTCCTCGCGCCAGTCGATCACGGCACCGTCATCGTTGAGCGACCATGATATCGCGATTCTGCCATCCGGTACGCTGAGCGCGCCGTATTTGGTCGAATTGGTTGCCCATTCGTGAAGGATCATCGACAGGGGCGTGATCGCGCGGTTCGGTAATTCGACGCGATCGCCCTCAAGAGTGACGTGCTGCCCATTGGCGGTCGGTTCGAGCGCGAGTTCCACGACCGATCTCAGATCGGTGCCACCCAGCGCCTGGTCGACCGACATGCCGTGCGATCGCCCGAGCGCATGGATACGGTCGCATAGTTCGTCGGCGAAGGACTGGACATCGGCGGCGTCGCGCGCGCTCATTTTGGTAAGCGCGGTGATGACCGCGAACAGGTTTTTGACCCGGTGGTTCATCTCACGCAGAACCAGCTCACGCTCGGCAAGCAATTCGCGTTCGGCGGTCACATCATAGGTTACGCCGATAAACTTGTCGGCACCGCGAATTTGAACCTTTCGGCCAAGCCCGTGCAGCCAGCGCAATTCATCGTCACCGATCGACATGCGGAACGTCTCATCAAATACCTGCTGGCCGTCCATCGCCAGCCGAAGTGCGCTGTTGATGCGGTCGCGATCGTCGGCGGGCAGCCGCGCGAGGATCGGGTCCACAAATTCGCCATCGGCCTCATGCTCGATACCGAGCAATGCGCGTTCCTTGTCGTCGAGTTTCGTGCGACCGCTGGCGGGCTCATATTCCCAGATACCGATGCCCGCGACATCGAGCGCCAAGCGCAGCCGTGCGCGTTCTTCGACTAGCGTGTCTTCGAGCTTCAGTGCATCGGTGACATCGGTGAAGATCAGCGTCGCGCCCGCAAGCGATCCATCAAGCAGCCGATAGGGCAGAACGCGCCCGACATATTGACGCTCGCCATCCTCGGTCATGGTGCGATATTCGCTGACGTGACCCGACCGGGCGGCATCGCGCGCCATCGCGATATAGTCGCGGTCCTGCAACATCGAGGGCAGCGTCGTCAGCGGTGCGCCGATATGTTCGGGGTGGAGCGCGAACAGCTTGTCGGCGACGTCGGTCGCGCTGCGCAGGTTGAGTTTCTCGTCGACGACGAGCACGACGATCTCGGTCGAGTCGAAGAAATTCTTGAGATCCTCATTCGCGGTCGTGACCTGATCGACCTTCGCCTTCAGTTCGTCGTTGACCGTCGTCAGCTCCTCATTGGTCGACTGGAGCTCCTCGTTCATCGACATCATTTCTTCGTTGGAGCTTTTCAGTTCCTCATTCGCGGTTTCCAGCTCCTCGACCGTCGTGCGCAGCCGCAGCCGCGACGATTGCAGTTCGTCCTGCAGATATTGCAGTTCGCCATCGCCCCGTTCGTAATCGTCGAAATCATCGGTCGCGCGCGGCGTGAGGTCGCCGGTTTCGCGAAGGACGATCAGAAAGGTGCCCGAACCGACCGGGTCGACCATGACCGCCAGGGGTTGCGCGCCGAAATCGGTCTGGACCGTCACGTCGCGCGCGATCTTGGGCGAATTGGCGCGGACCGCGTCGCGTAGCAGCGGGCCAAGCAAAATGCTCAATCCCGACTTCGCCGGGCGAAGGACATTGACCTGCCCGTCGATCCGATCGGGAAAATCGAGATAGCGACCGACCGAACCCCATTGATTGAGCAGCATCCCCTCCGCATCGACCAGTACGCTGACCGGCGCATGGCGTTCGGCGAGCCGGGTTAGCGCGGCCATATCGACGGAGCGGTGGCGCGTGTCGGCCGGCGTCTGTTCGGGCTTGCCGCGACGCCGGATCGGCGGTGTCGCGTTGAACGTCAGCGGATAGCGCGTGATCGTGTCGCGGCGGGCGAAGATACGCGCGCGCTGGTCGATCGTCGCGAACAGATCGTCGAACCGGCCGATACTCTCCGACGAGCCGAGAAAGAGCTTGCCCTCATCCACCAGCGAGAAGTGAAACGCGGGCATGACCTGTCGTTGCAGATGCTCGTCGAAATAGATGAGCAGGTTTCGACAGCAGATCAGGTCTATCTTGGAATAGGGCGGGTCGCGAACGAGATTATGGGAGCTGAACCGCACCATGTCGCGTATCCGTGGGGCAATCGTGAAATGTTCGACCCCGACGTCGAGATACCCCGCCTGAAATTCACTCGGAATGTCGGACAACTCGGCAAGCGGATAGGTCGCCGCGCGCGCAATTTCGATCATCTTGTCATCGATGTCGGTCGCGAAAATCTGAACATAGGGACGCCGGTCGTGGCGCTCCATCGCCTCGGCGACCAGCATCGCGACGGAATAGGCTTCCTCTCCCGACGAGCAGCCCGCGATCCAGATGCGGATCTCCCGCGCGTCGCGACTGTTGGCGATCATCGGATCGATCACCTGCTCGTTGAGCGTGTCGAATTCCTTGCGGTCGCGAAAGAAGCGGGTGACGTTGATGAGCAGATCGCGGAACAGGGCCTGACATTCGCCTGAATCCGCGCGCAACCGCGCGAGATATTCCTCGCTGGTCTTGATATCGATGACCTGCATACGGCGGGCGATCCGACGTGACAGCGTCGATCTTTTATACCCACTGAAATCATGTCCGACCGCGTCGCGCAAGGTAGCGCACATTTCATCGAGATTGTCGGCCGCCTCTTCGGCTTCGCCCAGTCGGATGGCGGTGGCACGGTCGAAAAAATTGCGCAGCGCCTCGACGATTTGCGGCGGCGGGACGACGATGTCGACCAGCCCCGTCGCGATCGCCGAAACCGGCATCCCGTCATAGCGAGCGGTTTTCGGCTCCTGGACCACGGAAAGCCCACCCAGTTCCTTGATCGCACGCAGCCCGCGGCTGCCATCGCCGCCAGTGCCCGACAGGATGACACAGGCGGAGCGCGGCCCACGATCCTTGGCGAGGCTTTCGAAGAAATCGTCGATAGGTCGACGCAGGCCGCGCGGGTCACGAAATTCGGTCAGGCGCAGGACGCCGTCTTCCACCGCCAGCCCGTGCGCGGGCGGGATGACGTAGACATGATCCGCCCGCAGCGTTTCGCCGCCCGCCGCCTGTGTCACGGTCATATCGGTATAGCGTTCGAGCAATTGCGCCATCAGCGAATCATGATTGGGATCGAGATGCTGGACGACGACGAACGCCATGCCGGGCGCGCCGTTGAAACCGTTGAACAATTCGCGCAACGCCTCAAGGCCGCCGGCGGACGCACCGATCCCGACAACCGGCAATCCATCCTTCGTCCCGCTCGCCGGCCGACCTGTCGCCGATTGGCCCGCTGTCGTGGCTTCCTCGCTCTTACCCATACTCACCCTTCGATTTTGTGTCGCGCAACCAGGGCGGACGTATTGGCAATCGCCTGCATACTGCCAAGTAACATCCAGTCGCTCTCAGACAGAATGTCCGACAGCGAGGTCAAATCCTCTCGCAACGCACGTTCATAAGCGGCGGCGCGTTCGCCACCCGTCCGCAACGCGAACTGTGACCCCAGAACATAGCCGCCAAGGCGAGGATGGCGAATTTTCGCCATGTAAACAATGTTCAGGAAGGAATCGCCGTACTTTGTAACATTGGGAATGACGAAGCGCTGTTCGCCGACATCGTCGTCGTCGAGAAAGCTGCGAATACGGCCGCGCACCGGGCCTGCGCCGCCGGGCGGCTGTAGAAACCGGCAATTGCGGCCCAGCACGTCATCGGACGTATAGCCGGTCGCCTTGCAGAAGCTTTCGTTGATAGCGACGAGCGGGCGATCGGCCAGCGTCTCGCTGGCGAGGCTCAACGCGGTGGGACTGCGTGCGAAGATCGCCGCGATGCCGGGCGGGCAGTTTTCGTCGTCAAGGATATAGGACATTACGTCGACCTATCCGATCGCCGACGACGCCGCCTCGCTTTCCTTTTGATTTCGATCAACCCGCTATCGTCATGCAAAAATCGCGACGCTTTGTACCTGATCCGCAACCGGCATGCCCGCACGGTTCCAGATCGCCATCGTCTGACTGGAGCTGCCATCCTTCGCATAGTCGGCGGACGCGCGAAGCAGCCACCAGCCATCGTCGGTGCGCGGTGTCGGGCCGAGCAGGTTGAGTTGCCAGGTCATCGAACTGACGGGGGCGGGGCCGCCGACGAGCTTCAATGCGGCGGGTGGCAAGCAGTCCGCGATTGCGACGAGTTCGACCATCGGGTCGAGCCCTTCACGTTCGGCCAGGCGGACCCAGCGGAGCCATTCGGTCGGCCCCAGATCCTCGCGCTGGTCGAGCAGTTCGAAATTGCGCGTGAAATTAACGCCGGGGAAACCGGTGAACACTTTCGTATCGGGGCCGGGGGGCGGGAAATGCGGCGCACTGCCGACCTGGTGGTTCACTTTCGATGCGACGCTACCCATGAATACGAAGATCGCGCGCAGGCCCAGTCCCGCCTCGCTTTCGACGTCCGCCTGAATCCAGGCGGCGTTGCGACCACGGCGTAATTTGGTCGCGCGAACCGTCACTTCGCCCGCCAGTGGCCCGATGAAGGCGATCTGTGCCGATCGCAACGCCGGCAGATCCTCGTCCGAATGCTGCGCCGCATGAAGCGCGAGTGCGGCAGACATCCCGCCATAAGCGGTGCGCCCTTGCAGCCAGGTTTCGGGAATCGTGGCGCGCCAGTCATTTCCCTCACGCGACATACCCGCGATGATCCGGGTCAGGCTCGTCATACTGTCGTCTCCGCCAGTGATTCGCGCAGTTCGCGCTTCAGGATTTTGCCGATCGCGCTGCGCGGCATGTCTTCGATCCGGTGCAGCTGGGCGAGCCGCTGAGTCTTGCCCAGCCGATCGTTGGTCCATGCCAGGATGTCGCCCGCATCGACCGTCTCATAGCCCGGACGCGCGACATAGAAACCGACCGGGGTTTCACCCCATTTTTCGCTCGCGACGCCGACGACCGCACCGTCGCCGACGGCTTCATGCTGGGCAAGAACCGCTTCGAGATCGGTCGGATAGATATTGAAACCGCCCGAGATGATCAGATCCTTTTTCCGGTCCATCAGGATCAGGAACCCGTCCTCATCGAACCGCGCGACATCGCCGTGGCGGATATAGCGATTGCCGTCGGCGTCATGCCATTCGGCATCGCGCGTCGCCTGTTCGCGCCCGAAATAGCCAGTCATCATCGTCGGCCCGCGCCCGACCACTTCGCCCATTTCGCCGGGCGCGACTTCGTTACCATCGTCATCGATCAGCTTCATCTCATGGCCTGGCAAGGGGCGCCCGACGGTGTGAAGCTTGTCGGGGAATTCGGTGGCGTTGAGCGCGGTCGACGCGCCGCCTTCGGTCATGCCGTAATATTCGATCAACACGCCAGGCCAGCGCGCGAGAACGTCCGCCTTGAGCGCCGCACTGAACGGCGCGCTGGTGCTGGTTTTGAGGCGGAAGCTTGCCAAATCGAACGTATCGAAATCGGTGAGCGCCATGATCCGCTGATATTGCACGGGCACGAGCATCGTGTGCGTCGCGCGATGCTGCTCGGCGAGTTCGAGATAGCGGCGCGCGTCGAATTTCTTCATCAGAACGACGGTGCCGCCCCAGCCCAGCGTCGGCAGAAAGCTGACGAGCGTCGTGTTCGAATAGAGCGGCGTCGATATCATCGTCACCGCATCGCCAAAGCCAGCGGCGGCATTGCGCGATATATGCGACCAGCGCATCGCGTGGCTCTGGACGATACCCTTGGGCGTTCCCGTGGTGCCCGACGAATAGATGATGTTGAACCCGTCGCCCGGATCGATCGTCACCGGGGTGGGTATCGTTCCGGCGGGGGCCAGCCATTCGGCAAAATCCGTGTCGAACCGGATCATTTTCGCGGTGACGCTCTCGCTGCTCAACACGGCGGCATTGTCCGCATCCAGAAACACGATCGGCGCCGCGCAATCCGCGATCATCGCCGCGATCGAGGCGGGTGTCGCCGATGGCGCGATCGGCGCGGCGACGCATCCCGCCCTCAGCGCGCCGAGAAAGACCGCGGCATAATCGGTCGACGGTGCGGCGACGATCGCGATCGCCTGTCCTGTCGACACTCCGCCGCGTTGCAACGCCGCCGCGACACGGTTCATCCGATCGTCGAGCATGGCGTAATCGAGCGAACCCGCTTCGTCCGCCACCGCGACCCGGCCGGCACGATCGCGGGCATGTGCGGCGATCAGGTCGGGGAGCGTGGCGAATTCGCTGGCGAGCATTGTTTCGGCGGTCGTCATGGATGCGTGGCTAGGCTAAGCTCCGCGCGATTGCCATACGCGATCTTCGAAAAAGGAGCTGTCATGCCGATGTTTTCGCCCCGAGCCCGACCACGCGCCCGATCTTGCCCAGCGACCGGAGGTGTCCGGTGAAGGACGCCGTCGCAATCGTCACGGGTGGTGGCACGGGAATCGGTGCAGCGGTCGTCCGCCGCCTTGCGGAGCAGGGGGTCCGATCGGTCGTCAATTACGCATCCAGCCGCGAGGACGCGGAGGCGCTCGTCGCCGAAATCGACAATGGCTCGATCGCCGTGCAGGCCGATATTGTCGACGATAACGCGTGTCACGACCTTGCCAATGCGGCGCTCAAAGCGTTCGGGCGAATCGATTTTCTGGTCAACAATGCCGGGCGGACAAAATTCGCGGCGCACGAGGATCTCGACGCGCTGGATAGCGACGACTTCATCGATATCTATCGCTTGAATACCATCGCACCGTTTCAGATGATCCGCGCCTGCGCGCCAGCATTGCGGCGAAGCGGCATGGGCGCGGTCGTCAACGTCGCCAGCGTCGCGGGGGTCTATGGAATCGGTTCTTCGGTCGCCTATGCGGCATCGAAGGGCGCGCTGATCACGATGACGAAAAGCCTGGCGCGGGTGATGGCGCCGGCGATCCGGATCAATGCGGTCGCGCCCGGCTATGTGGGCACCGGCTGGTTCGAAAAGCGGCTGGGAGAGGATGGCTTTGCCAAGCTCAACGACCGGATCGCGGGGGCGGTGCCGATGGGGTTTGCCACGGGCCCCGATGATATTGCCGGGCCAATCGAAATGCTGCTCGACCCCGCCTCCCGCGTCATTACCGGCGAAATATGGGTGCTCGATGCCGGATCGCACCTCGACATCGGCATGTCGCGACGCCCCGGTCGTGAAAGCTGACGAACTTTGGCCGTCGTAGACCTTTGCAGCGACGCCGAATCGTGGCACAGCATTATTGCATACCCGACTTTCAGATTTCCTTTAGCAGGAGAGACCCATGGCGACGACCGCCGAACTCGATGCGCCGACCCGCCCGACCGATGCCTTTCGTGAGGAAGTACGTGGTTGGATCGCCGAAAATTTTCCCGCCTCGCTGAAGAATGCGGGCAATGCCATGGCGACGATCGAGGGACCGGTCGACGAAAGCGCCGATGAAAAGGCGTGGCGTGAGGCCATGGGCAAAAAAGGGTGGGGGGTTCCGACCTGGCCGAAACAATATGGCGGCGGCGGTTTGTCGCCTGCCGAAGCGCGCGTACTCAATGACGAGCTCGGCCGGGCCGGGGCGTATAACCCGATCGGCGGCATGGGCGTCATGATGTTCGGCCCGACGCTGCTCGAATTCGGCACAGAGGAACAGAAGCAGAAATATATCCCCGATATCGCGATGTCGAACATCCGCTGGTGTCAGGGTTATTCGGAACCGGGCGCGGGTTCCGACCTCGCCTCGCTCCAGACTTTCGCTGAAGACAAGGGCGATCATTATGTCGTCAACGGGCAAAAGACCTGGACGAGTGGCGGTCAATGGGCGGACAAATGCTTCGCGCTGGTCCGCACCGACAAGACGCAGAAACATGCGGGTATCAGCTTTTTGTTGATCGACATGGACAGCGATGGTGTCGACGTGAAGCCGATCAACCTGATTTCGGGCTTCTCTCCTTTCTGCGAAACCTTTTTCACCGACGTCAAAGTTCCGAAGGAGAATCTGGTCGGGCAGGAAGGGCAGGGGTGGTCGATCGGCACCCGCCTGCTCCAGCATGAGCGCAACAGCCTGTCGGGCGGCGGTAGCAGCGCGCGGATGAACGCTGGCGAGGGCGTCGCCGATATCGCCAAGAAATATCGCGGCACCGACGACAAGGGCGGCATCGCCGATGCGGATTTACGCACCCGGATCATCAAGCACGAGATGGACAAGCGTGCATTTGCGCTGACGCTTCGTCGCGCCGCGCTCGACGCGAAATCGAACCAGGGGCCCTCCGCCGCCACATCGATCATGAAGAATGTCGGGGCGCGCATTACGCAGGATCGTGCCGAACTCGGCGTCGAGATCATGGGAATGAACGGCCTTGGCTGGGAAGGCGAGGGTTTTAGTCCCGAAGAGCTTAATCAGACCCGCGTCTGGCTATGGGGCAAGGCGGTGTCGATCTATGGCGGTTCGACCGAAATCCAGAATAACGTGATCGCCAAGCGCATCCTCGGGATGCTCGATCACCAATAGTTTCAACGGGTTGGAGAGAGGGGAGAGGCGGGGACCGGCAGTGACGGATCCCTGCCCACCTTCTGAAGAAGGAAAGACGACATGGCCGTCCTGAACGAAGAACAAACGATGCTGCGCGATATGGCGCGCGAATGGGCCGATAACGAAACGCCCGTCACCGCATTTCGTAAAATGCGTAACGCTGCGCCTGCGGAAGGTTATAACACCGAAGCGTGGAGCGAAATCGGCCAGATGGGCTGGGGCGGCATCGTCGTGCCCGAACAATATGGCGGATCGGAATTCGGCTATTTGTCGCTCGGCCTCGTGGTCGAACAGCTTGGCCGGAATCTGGCCGCCTCGCCGCTCGCATCGGTCGGACCCGCCGCGAGCGCGATCGTGATGGGATCGTCGGATGCAGCGAAAACCGCATGGCTCGGCAAGATCGCGGCGGGCGAGGCGGTCGCGACGCTCGCCATCGATGAGGGGCCGCATCACGATTTGTCGAAGATCAAGACCAGTGTCGCAGGCGGCAAAATTACCGGCACCAAAGAATTCGTTGCCGAAGGTGACAGCGCCGATGTCTTCGTCGTCGCGGCGAACGATGGCCTGTATGTTGTCGCCAAGGGTGACGGGGTCGTCTGTAACAGGCGGAAAATGGCGGACGCGCGTAGCCATGCGCAGATCGTATTTGATGGCGCATCGGCGGAAAAGCTTGGCGGCACCGATCTGACCCAGGCAATCGTCGATCGGGCGACCGCGGTGCTTTGCGCCGAAATGCTCGGGATGGCGGAACAGGCGTTCTCGGTCACCAACGATTATCTCAAGACGCGCGTTCAGTTTGGCCAATCGCTGTCCACGGTCCAGGCGCTGCAGCACCGGATGGCGAAGATGTTCACCGAGATCGAATTGATGCGGTCGGTCGTCGAAGCGGCCTTGGAAGCCATCGATTCGGGTCGTTCCGACATCGATCAGGCGGTCAGCCTGGCGAAGGCGGTCGGTGGCGACACGCTGAAGCTCGTCAGCCGGGTAATGGTACAGCTTCACGGCGGGATCGGCATGACCGATGAGCAT
>JAPKCG010000209.1 GCA_028823055.1 Sphingomonas bacterium | reverse complement strand
GGGAAGGCCAGCTTCGGCACCGATTGATAGCCGCCGTCGCTGATGGCGCGCGCGCCATAGGACACGCGCTTGCCGCCCTTCAGGATTTTCGCGATTTCGGGATGCGTCTTCCATTTCTGCATCTCGCTGAACGGCGAGAGATACGGGTTGGTGTAATTGAGCCATGTCACGAAGCCGAGCGACACCTGCCCGTTCGCCTGATGATAGATCCAGCCACCACCATTGGCATCGTCGCCCAGCGGCCAGCCCTGCGTATGGATGACGCGACCGGGGACATGGAGTTCGGGATCGATATCCCACAATTCCTTGACGCCGAGGCCATAGATTTGCGGGCTCGCGTCTCTGGCGAGGCCGAAGGTGCGGATGATTTCCTTCGACAGATGCCCCCGGCACCCCTCGCCGAACAGCGTATATTTGGCGTGGATTTCCAGGCCCGGCGTGTAATCGGGCTTGTGCGTGCCATCGCGCGCGACACCCATGTCGCCGGTCGCGACGCCCTTCACCTTACCGGCCGCGTCGAACAGGATTTCCGCTGCGGCAAAGCCGGGGAAAATCTCGACGCCGAGCCCCTCGGCCTGTTCGGCCAGCCAGCGGCACGTATTGCCGAGGCTGCCCGTATACGTGCCCTTATTATGCATGAAAGGCGGCGTCAGGATGTGCGGGACGTTCGTCTTCTTCCTCGACGACAGCACCCAATGGAGGTTTTCGGTTACCGGCGTTTCGGCCAGCGGGCACCCCTGCGTCCGCCATTCGGGCAGCAGTTCATCAAGGCTGCGCGGATCGACCACCGCGCCCGACAGGATATGCGCGCCGACCTCCGATCCTTTTTCGAGGATACATACCGATAATTCTGATCCCGCCGCACTGGCGAGTTGTTTCAGGCGGATCGCCGCGCTCAACCCTGCAGGGCCAGCGCCGACGATCACCACGTCATAGGGCATCGATTCGCGATCGCTCATGGTCTTCTCCCGGGCCGGTGGGCGCCGCACTTCGATAAGGCCATCGAACGGGCGCGGACCGGCAACGTCTTGTCTCGTAATGTCGATCCGACAAGTTGACCGCCACGTCAACCGGGGGACTATGCAATCATATGGGGGCAAACCAGAATTTCGATTGGCTGGGCAGCGCGGCGAGCGCGCTCGACTGGTGGGCGGAAGCGGGCGTCGACCTGATCGTCGAGGATGTTCCGCGCGACTGGCTCGCCCCGCCCGCGCCGCTCACCGCCCCCTTGGCTGACTCCGCGCGGACCGCTGCCTCGGGCGTATCGGAAACGCCACCCGCAGACACCTTGCCCGACACGCTCGACGCCTTCATGGGCTGGCGCGCTTCCGATGCCGCACCCGAAACGTCGTGGCGAGGCGCGTTCGTCATGGGGGGCGGCCCCGCCGATGCGAAAATCGCGGTGATCGTCGATTGCCCCGATGCCGACGACGCGGATGCGGGCCAGTTGCTATCGGGTGCGGCGGGCAGATTGTTCGACCGGATGCTTGCCGCGATCGGCCTGACCCGCGCCGAAATTTTCCTCGCCGCGGTCTGTGCCAAGCGCCCGCTCGCAGGCCGGATGCCGCGTGAGATCGAGGCGCGGCTCGGCGACATCGTGCGCCATCACCTTGGTCTCGCGACGCCGAAACATGTGCTTTGCCTCGGCAATGCGGCGAGCCGTGCGATCCTCGGGACCGAAATGCCCGCAAACCGCGGGCATTTACACGCTTTTAACCATAGAAGTGGAGACATTGGGGTCGTCACCAGCTTCCACCCGCGCCTGTTGCTCGAAAAACCGGCGTTGAAGGCGGAGGCATGGCGCGACCTGCAATTGTTGATGGGGGATTTGACGTGAACCGCTTACTGGCCCTGGCGCTGACGATGTCCGCCACCGCGGTGATTGCCCCCCTGCCCGCATTCGCCGAAACGCCCGCCGCGCCTGTCGCGGCCCCGGCATTCGACAAGCGTGTCGCCTCCGGTCGCGCCGAACGCATCCCCGCACAGCTCGATAATGCGCAACGTGACGGCTATCGCACCGTCTTCGCCGCGATTCGCGACGCACGCTGGCAGGACGCGCAGATCGCACTCGACGCCATGAAGCCCGGCCCGCTTCACCCGATCGCGCGTGCTGAACTCTACACCGCCAAGGGTTCGCCCCGGATCGAGATGGAGCCGCTCGTCGCGCTGCTCAACCAGGCACCCGAATTGCCGCAGGCCGAACAGATCGCCCGCCTCGCCAAACTTCGCGGTGCGACCGACCTGCCGCCATTACCGGAAGCGCAGCGGCTGCTCTGGCGCAACGGCGCGCCCGTCCGCGTCCGTGCCAACAGCATCCGCAGCGACGAGATCGCCGCCGCGCTCGCGACGAGCATGACCCCGTTCATCAAGGCCGATGACGGTCGTGGCGCACAGGCGTTGCTCGAATCGATCGAGGGGTTGACGCCCGAGGCCGAAGCCGAATGGCAGGCCAAGACCGCGTGGATGTATTTCCTGTCGGGTGACGACAATAACGCCCGCACGATGGGTACGAAGGCCGCGAATGGCGAGGGCGACTGGGCGATCCAGGGCCGCTGGACCGCCGCGCTGTCGGCATGGCGTCAGAATGATTGCGCCGCCGCACAGACCGGATTCGAAGGCGTCGCGGCGCGCGCCGCCGATGTCGACCTGCGCGCCGCCGGGCTCTATTGGGCCGCACGCGCCGACATGGCCTGTGGCCGCCCCGACAAGGTGCAGGCCCGCCTGCAGAACGCGGCGCAATTCTCCGAAAGCTTCTATGGCCAGCTGGCGCGTCAGGCCTTGGCGCTAAAGGACAAGTCCGGCCCGATCCCCGGCCGCGTCGCGAGCGACTGGGCCGCGCTCGACAATCGCCCCAATGTCCGCGTCGCCGCGGCGCTGGTCGAAATCGGTGAAACCGATTTGGCGGATGACGTGGTTCGCCAGCAGGCGAAGATCGGCGACCCCAAGGAATTCGGCGCGCTCGTCCGCGTGTCGGAAGCGCTCGACCTGCCCGCGACCACCGTCTGGCTCGCGCATAATTGCCCACAAGGCATTACCGCGACCGCCGATGCACGCTATCCGACGCCGAACTGGACCCCCGACAGCGGCTGGCGCGTCGACAAATCGCTTGTCTACGCACACACGCTTCAGGAATCAGGCTTCCGCAACAAGGTCGTCAGCCCCGCCGGCGCCTATGGCCTGATGCAGATCATGCCCGCCGCCGCGACCGATTTCGCGCGTGAAAAGGGCCTCGGCGCAATCGACAAGAGCCAGCTCACCAAACCGTCGACCAACATGGACATCGGCCAGCGGCATCTCGAACGCCTGCGCGACATGGGCAGCGTCACCGGCGGGCTGCTGCCGAAAGTCATCGCCGCCTATAATGCGGGACCGAAACCCGTCAGCGAATGGAACGCGATCGTCCATGATAAGGGCGACCCGCTGCTGTACATCGAAAGCATCCCCTATTGGGAAACGCGGGGTTACGTCGTGACCGTCATGCGTAATTACTGGATGTACGAAGCCCAAAACGCGGGCGCATCGGGCAAAGCGGCGATGCCGAGCCGCTCCGCACTGGCGCAAGGCATGTGGCCCCGCTTCCCCGGCCTCCCCGGCGCCACCGCAATCCGCATGGATGCGATGCCGTCCGGCAGCGCCATCGCGGTCAATGCGAGCGTGTCACCACAGGGCGGGGTCTTGGGCCAGAACTGAGGCGCGCGCGTTTGTGCGCGATCGTGTCGACGACGCGCGTATCAGCCGACGTGATGGAAAAACGACTTTCGGTCTTTGGATCACGACTGATATTTCTGTCCTACATTCGCGCGGGCTGTCACGATCTCGCCCTCGCTTTTTGCAATCGCCGCATCCTCCATCTCGACGCAGCGCCGAGCCGCCCGCATCACGAAATGCGTTTTGGCGTGACCTTATGTGAACTTAACATGCCCGGCGGCTTCCCCCGGTCGTGTCGATCCGGCATGACGCGCGGATGCCGATCGATACCAGCCGCGCCTTCATCCCCGTCACCATCGCGGTGCTTACCGTGTCCGACACGCGCACCACCGCGGACGACCGGTCGGGCGATACGCTTGCCGAGCGGCTGACCGATGCGGGCCATCAGCTCGGCGACCGGGTTATCGTTGCGGACAATACCGACCTCATCGTCGCGCAGCTCGACCGCTGGATCGACGATGCCGCCATCGACGTCGTCATCACCACCGGCGGCACTGGCGTCACCGGACGCGACGTGACGCCCGAAGCCATCGAGCGTGTCGCGACCAAGATGATTCCGGGCTTCGGCGAATATTTCCGCTATATCTCGATCGCCTCGATCGGGACCTCTACCGTCCAGAGCCGTGCCTGCGCCTGCGTCGCGCGCGGCACCTATATCTTCGCGCTGCCCGGTTCGACCGGCGCGGTGAAGGATGGCTGGGACCAGATCCTCGCCGATCAGCTCGACAGCCGACACCGCCCCTGCAACTTCGTCGAACTCATGCCACGCTTGCAGGAGCGCTGAGGCGGGCGGGCGATCACCCGCCCGGCTGCATCACCGCCAGCTCATGCCCGTCCGGATCGACGAAGTGGAACCGACGCCCACCGGGAAAGGCGAAGACCGGCATCGTGATCGTCCCGCCCGCCCCCTCCACCGCGCGCTGAGCGGCATCGATGTCGCCCACTTCGATCACGGGCAGCGCGGCGGCGGTCCGCTGTGCGGGATCGGCCTGGAAGCCGATGTCGGTGTCGCCGCTGGTCGTCGCCGCATAGGTCGGGCCGAAATCGCTGAAGGTCCAACCGAATGCGTCGCCGTAGAATCGCTTGGCGACCCCGGCATCGGCAACGGGAAGTTCGAGATAGTTGATACGCGCCATCGATTTTCCCTGTTCTTGCTATGTTCTGACAATTCCGCTAAATTCCCGTCATGGTCAATAGCAGACCCGTCCGCGGCGCAACGCATAATGCGGTCAGCACTCGTTTCGGGTTGACCCCGACCGAGGCGGATGGCGACTGGCTCGATGTCCGGGCCGAAATCGACGGCCCGCCGCCCCGTCTGCGCACGAGCGTGACGGTCGAAACCCCGCGCACGATCATCAGCCGCAATCAGTCGCCCGACATCCCGTTCGACCGGTCGATCAATCCGTATCGCGGGTGCGAACATGGGTGCATCTATTGTTTTGCGCGGCCGACCCACGCCTATCTCGACCTGTCGCCCGGTCTCGATTTCGAAAGTCGGCTGTTCGCCAAGCCGCAGGCCGCCGCGCTGCTGCGCGCCGAGCTCACGAAGCCGGAATATGAGGTGCGCCCGATGGCGCTCGGCACCAACACCGATCCGTATCAGCCGATCGAAACCGACTGGCGCATCACCCGCGGCGTGATCGAGATATTGGCGGAAACCGATCACCCGCTGACGATCACGACAAAATCGGACCGCGTGTTGCGCGATCTCGATCTGCTCGGCGCGATGGCGGCGAAAGGACTCGCGGCGGTCGCGGTGTCGATCACCTCGCTCGACCCGAAAATCGCATCGACGCTCGAACCACGCGCGCCGCACCCCGGACGACGGCTGAGCGCGGTACGCCGCCTCGCTGATGCGGGCGTCCCCGTCTATGTCTCGATCGCGCCCGTCATCCCCGCGATCACCGATCATGAGATCG
>JAPKCG010000009.1 GCA_028823055.1 Sphingomonas bacterium | reverse complement strand
GACGTGGCGGCACCATGTGCCCGGTCTGGTCGTCGTCACGGCGGGAACGCTGGCGGCGGGGTTCATCTCCGATCGCTATGGCGCACCGCTGACGTTGATGGCGCTATTGATCGGTCTGGCGCTCAACTTCCTGTCCGCGGATGCGCGATTGACGCCCGGGCTCGCCTTTGCCTCGCGATCGCTGCTCCGTTGGGGGATCGTGCTCGTGGGCGTCAGGATCACCTTTGGTCAGATCGCTGCGCTCGGCCCCGTCGCGCTGTTGGCGGTGCTGACCATCGTGGCGGCGACGATCGGCGTCGGCATACTGGCCGCACGGCGGTTGGGCTATGATAGCGCGTTCGGGACGCTGGCGGGCGGCGCTGTCGCGATTTGCGGCGCGTCCGCGGCGCTGGCGCTCGCGACGTTGCTCGGCGAACGGCGCGCCAATCAGGCGCAACTCACGCTGGTACTCGTTGGCATCTCCGCGATGAGCGCGAGCGCGATGGTCCTCTACCCTCTCGCCGCGCACGCTTTGGCGTTATCCGATCTGCGTGCCGGATTTCTGCTTGGCGCATCGATCCACGACGTCGCGCAGGCACTGGGTGCAGGCTATTCCTATTCGGACGCAGCAGGGCAGATCGCCGCGATCGTGAAACTGACGCGGGTCGCGTTACTCGCGCCGGTGCTTGCCATCGTCGCGCTGTTCCTCCCCCGCGGCACTGCCGGGCGCGGCGTCGGCGTGCCGTGGTTCGTCGTCGGTTTTTTCGCGCTCGCCGGTGTGAACTCTACCGGGGCAATCCCCTTGGTCATCGCGCATGGTGCAGAGGCGCTGGCCACCGGCCTGCTGGCCGCCGCAGTGACCGCCACCGCGATTCGATCCCCGCTTGCCGACCTGTTGAACGCCGGTCCGCGACCGCTCTTCGTCATCCTGGCTGCCACGCTCGCCGCGTTCGCGCTCGCGCTGGGGGCGGCGGAGTTTCTGATCCGCTAGGTCGACCCGCGGACCACGAGCGCGTGCGGCAATTGCCGCTGACCATCGTCGGTCCCGAGCAACAGGTCGGCGGCGTTCCACGCCAGATCGCGCACCGGCTGGCGCATCGTCGTCAGCGGGGGCCAGACATAGCTTGCCAGCGCATCGTCACCGAACCCTGCAATCGCGATGTCACCGGGAATTGCGAGCCCCCGCCGATGCGCAACCATCAGCGCGCCCGCCGCCATCTCATCCGATCCTGCAAAGATCGCGGACGGTGGATCCTTGCGCGACAACAGCGCGTCCGCCGCCTCCGCCCCGCTCGCGAAATCATAACGGCCCGGCACGATCAGGTCAGGCTCGACCAAGATTGCCGCCGCCTCCAGCGCCGCGCGATACCCCGCCAGCCGCTGCGCGCTTGTCGCATAATCGCGCTGGCCGGTAACGTGGGCGATGCGGCGATGGCCGCGCGCGACGAGATGCTCTGTCAACGCGCGTGCCGCCCCGATATTGTCGATATAGACTGCAGGCGACCGTTCGACGTGCGCGCCCGGCGACACCCTGACGTAGCGGACGCCGCGCTTCTCCAGCAGCGCGAGGACGGCCTCGTCATCGGACAGGGGCGGCGTCAGAATCAGTCCGTCCGGGTTGCTCGTCGAAATCAGCGCGTCGATTTCACCGTGCAGACGCGGCGATCCGCGATCATAAGGCTGCGCGAGCACGCGCACGCCATCGATCTCACATCGATCGCGAATACCCTGCTGCATCGCATAGACATAAGCCGGGCTCGGATTGTCGCAGATCAGGGCGATGTGAAACGACCGCCGCCCACCCAGCGACCGCGCCGCCAGATTAGGCCGGAAATCAAGCTCGGCCACCGCCGCCTCTACGCGCTTGCGCGTCGCGACACCGACATAGCGTTCGTTGTTCAGCACCCGGCTGACGGTTTTGATCGAAACACCGCTGGCGCTCGCGACGTCCTTGATCGTCGCCCTCATCTCGTGCCCCGCTCCCCAATCAACCGATCCGTGTCACTGGGTAAGGCGCGTATCGCAGGATGTGAAGCGGGACGTATTTCGGTCGCCGCCTTACCTGTCGAAACAATTGCTCTATGAGGGGCATCGAAAAAAGGACCATGATGACCAACCCCCTGCTCGATACATTGGCGCTTCCGCGTTTCGCGGAAATTACCCCCGACCACATCGCGCCCGCGCTTGATGCAGTGCTGGCCGATCGTGCTGCGGTCATCGCGGCGCTCACCGCCAGGCGCCCCACCGATTTCGCCGATGCCTGGCTCCCTTATGAGCGCGCGGAAGCGGCGCTCACTGCGATCTGGTCGACGATCGCGCATCTCCACGGCGTCGCCGACACCCCCGAACTGCGCACCGCCTATGCCGATGCGCGGCAGCGGCTCGTCGAGGACAATATGCAGGTCGGGCAGAACCGCGACCTGTATGATTTGTTCGTCGCGCTCAGCGCCTCGCCCGCGTTCGCCGATCTGCCGGACGCCGATCGGATCGCGGTCGAGCGGGCGATCCGCGATTTCACCTTGTCAGGCGTCGCGCTCGACCCCGAAGCGCGAGAGCGGTTCAAGGCGATCTCGATCGAGCTTTCGGCATTGTCGAACGATTTTGGCAGCGCGGTGCTCGACGCTTCCGAAGCATGGAGCGAGCCGGTCGGCGACGAAGCCGAACTTGCGGGTGTTTCCGACGCCGACAAGGCGATGTTTGCCGATGCGGCAAAGTCCACGGGCATCGATGGCTGGCGCGTCACGCTGCAACAACCCAGCGTCAACGCGGTGCTGAGCTTTGCCGAGAATCGCGACCTGCGTGCCCGCGTCTATCGCGCGTTCGCGACCCGTGCGTCCGATCAGGGTCCCAATGCCGGCGAATTCGACAACGGGCCACGCATCGCGCGCATCCTCGAACTGCGGCACGAGGCGGCGACGCTGCTCGGCTTTCCCGATCCCGTCGCCAGTTCGCTCGCGACGAAGATGGCCCCCAATGGCGGTGAAGTGATGGCGTTTCTGCGCGACCTCGCGGCGCGCGCGCGACCGTCGGCGGAACGCGACCTTGCCGAACTTCAGGCATTCGCCGCCGCCGAATGCGGGATCGACGACCTCCAGCCCTGGGACGTCGCCTTCGTCTCCAACCGGTTGCGTCGCGCCCGCTACGCCGTCGATTCACGGGAGGTTCGCGGCTATTTCCCCGTCGAGCGCGTCATGGCGGGTTGGCAGAATCTGCTTCAGCGCCTGTTCGGCGTTAGCCTTATCGAGCGCGACGATGTGTCGCTCTATCATCCCGATGCGCGCTATTTCGATGTGGTTGGCGCGGATAATATCGTATTCGCGGGTCTTTACGTCGATCTGCACGCGCGCAGCGGCAAACGCGGCGGCGCGTGGATGGACCAAGCGCGTCCGCGACTGCGCGATGGCGACATATCGACGGTGCCGGTCGCATATCTGGTGTGCAATTTCGCGCCGAACGGCGGCGATGCGCCGTCGCTGTTGAGTCACGGCGACGTCACGACGTTGCTGCACGAAACCGGTCATTGCCTGCACCTGTTGTTCACCCGCGTCGACCGTCCGAACATCGCAGGCACCAATGGCTTCGAATGGGATGCGGTCGAACTGCCAAGCCAGCTGATGGAGGATTTCGCGTGGGATCGCGATGTGCTGACCGGCATGTCGGGCCATTATAAAACCGGCGAGCCGCTGCCCGCCGCTCTGTTCGCGCGGATGGTGAAGGCGCGGCATTTCCAGGCGGGCCTGTTCATCCTGCGCCAGGTCGAATTTGCGCTGTTCGATCTGCTCTTGCATCTCGGCACGCTTGGCAGCGACCCGATCGAAGTGATCGAGGCGGTCCGGGACGAGGTGGCGGTGATCCGCCCACCTGAATGGCACCGTTTCCCCCATTCGTTTCGCCACATTTTCGCGGGCGGCTATGCGGCGGGATATTACAGCTATCTTTGGGCCGAACTACTCGCGGCGGATGGTTTTATGGCCTTTGCCGATGCTGGTCTCGTCGATCGCGCGACGGGCGAGCGTTTCCGCGACGAAGTGCTGGCGCGCGGCGCGACCCGCCCTGCGGCGGAAAGCTTCCGCGCCTTTCGCGGCCGCGACCCCGAACCGGCCGCCATGCTGGTACGGCATGGTCTGTCATGATCGGACCATGAGCGCGTTGGATCGCATGTAATTCGTCAACACCGGCTGCGTCGCGGATGGACCTTATGTATTTGAGATGGTCCGCCCCGCGTGAGGTTGAAACACGCTATTCGTGCGCAATCCGGGTGACCAGCCTGTTGCCGTGCAAGTCCGGTTATTCGCATGCATTCAGGCGGAAGCGCAGCGCGTTGGTCCACCCAGACGACCACAGCGCACAATAATCCTGAAAAAAGAAAACCGTTTCGCGCATCGGGTTTTATGCCTTTCATCAACATGGCGTTGGCCAACGCTTTCCGACGTAGCGTCAAGCCGGGCTTCGTATCCGAACGCTCGATGGAACCAGCGGCAACCCACACTGTTACATTTCCACAATGGCCGATGCGCCGCTGCCGGCTTCGCTTCGCCCGATATCGTTGATGGCAATCCCCTTCCGATGAAAGCGCCGAAATGACTCCACCGTTCGATCGCCATGCACCTGTGGGGCTCAACCCCCTTCACGCGATTCTTCTCGCCAGCATGGTGCCCTTATTCCTCGGCGCGCTGCTTTGCGACATCGCCTATGCGCGCAGTTACGAGATCCAATGGACCAACTTCGCTTCGTGGCTGATCGCCGGGGGCCTCGTCCTGTGCGGTCTGGCCGGTGTCTGGGCGCTCGTCGATCTGCTCCGCGTCGACCGACGCCGGGCACGACCCTGGCTGTTCGTCGCGCTGCTGATCGGGACATTCGTTTTCGGGTTCGTCGATTCCTTGATTCACGCGAAGGACGCCTGGGCCAGCATGCCCGGCGGACTGATCGCCTCTGTCATCGTGGCAATACTGGCCGTCCTTTCCACTTGGCTCGGCTTTTCCCATATTCGCGCAAGGACCGCAGCATGACCC
Source organism: Sphingomonas bacterium (assembly GCA_028823055.1). GTDB lineage: Bacteria > Pseudomonadota > Alphaproteobacteria > Sphingomonadales > Sphingomonadaceae > Sphingomonas. The sequence goes on along the minus strand of JAPKCG010000009.1, from coordinate 18,921 downwards.
GCATCGCACTCATCGGGCTGACGGCGGCCGCGACATTATTATACGGTTGCAATAACGCACCCGCGTCCGAACAATATGGTCAGACGCCGCCGCTGCCCCGGCCCGAACGCGGTTTGCTGCCCAATATGAAGATCGCAGATCCTACCGGCTGGGGCGACGCACGGCCGACCGTGCCGCAGGGCTTTGCGATCACCGCCATCGCGACCGATCTCAAAGTACCGCGTCAGACGCTGATGCTGCCAAATGGCGACATCCTCGTCGCCGAGGGCAAGGGCGGTGGACCATCGCCGCTACGCCCCAAGGACATCATCGCCGGTTATATCAAGGCAAAGGGCACAACGACGGTAAAGGGCGGCAATCGTCTGACGCTGTTGCGAGACGCCGATGGTGACGGCATTTACGAGGGACGATCGATCTTCGCCGAAAACCTCAACGCGCCATACGGATTGGCGATCGCCAACAACAAGTTATACGTCGCCAATCAGGATGCGCTGGTCAGCTTCGACTATCGTCCGGGCCAGATCCGCGCGAACGCGCCGCCGGTCAAGGTCACCGACCTGCCCTCCCAGATCAATCACCACTGGACCAAATCGCTCGCCGCAAGCCCCGATGGGAGCAAATTATACGTCGGCATCGGGTCGAACAGCAACATCACCGAACGCGGCATGGCGGCGGAGGTCGACCGCGCGATGGTGTGGGAGATCGACGCCCGGACCGGTGCGCACCGCCCCTTCGCGACGGGTCTGCGCAACCCCACCTCGCTTGCCGTTCAACCGGGGATCGGCCAGCTCTGGACGGTGGCGAACGAGCGCGACGAACTCGGCCCCAACCTCGTCCCCGACTATCTGACTTCGGTACGTGATGGTGCATTTTACGGCTGGCCCTATAGCTATTGGGGAAACAACGTCGATACGCGGGTACGCCCGCAAGACCCGGCCAAGGTCGCAAGTGCGGTGCGGCCCGATTACGCGCTCGGTTCGCATGTCGCGGCGCTGGGGCTTGCCTTTTCGGGACCAGCGATGGGCACGAATTTCGCCGATGGCGTCTTCATCGGTGAACATGGCAGTTGGAATCGCAGTACCCCTGTCGGGTATAAAGTCGTCTTCGTGCGCTTTCGCGGCGGGCGTCCGATTGGCGCACCGATCGATTTCGCGACCGGCTTTATCGGGCCGGATGGCAAGACCCGCGGTCGCCCGGTCGGCGTGACGCTTGACCCGCGCGGCGCGCTGATCATCGCCGACGATCTTTCGAACACGATCTGGCGTGTCACCCCGAAACCCGCGTCACAGTGACCAACGCCGGGCCATGACGGCAACGACGACAGACACGCATGAAGGCATCGACATGACGATGACGGCATTGGTGGTGGGGGCAAGCGGGATCGGCGGCAGCGGGATCGCGGATTTGCTGGTCGACCGGGAATGGGCCGTCCACGGGCTCGCGCGCCGGCCAACCGGCCAACCCGGCGTCACGCCCGTTGTCGCCGACTTGCAGGATGCGCGTGGAACCGCCGATGCGCTCGGCACGATAGATCCCGATGCCGTGTTCATCACGACCTGGGCGCGCCGCGACAGCGAGGCAGAGAATATCCGGGTCAATGCCGCGATGGTACGCAACTTGCTTGATGGCTTGCCCAAACCGGCGCGGCCGCGTCACGTCGCGTTGGTGACGGGGCTCAAACATTATCTCGGACCGTTCGAGGCCTATGGCAAAGGCACGCTGCCGCAGACCCCGTTCCGTGAGGATCAGCCGCGGCTTGATGTCGAGAATTTCTATTACGCGCAGGAGGATGAGCTGTTTGCCGCTGCCGCGCGCGATGGCTTTACCTGGAGCATCCATCGTCCGCATACCGTCATCGGACTCGCGGTCGGCAATGCGATGAACATGGGTACGACACTGGCGGTTTTTGCAACGCTGTGCCGGGAAACCGGACGCCCCTTCACCTTTCCCGGGTCGGCGGCGCAATGGACCGGACTGACCGACATGACCGCGTCGAGCCAACTGGCACGCCACCTGCTATGGGCAGCGGAGACGGCGGGGGCGCACGATCAGGCGTTCAATATCGTCAATGGCGACGTGTTCCGCTGGCAATGGATGTGGCGGCGTATCGCCGACTGGTTCGGGATTGAGGCGGCACCGTTCGACGGCAACGTCAGGCCGCTCGAACAACAAATGGCGGATGACGCCGACAAGTGGCGGCAGATCGCCAAGCGCGAGGGCCTCGCCGAAGCCGACCTGTCGCGGCTGGCCTCGCCCTGGCATACCGACGCCGATCTCGGACGCCCGATCGAGGTCGTGACCGACATGTCGAAAAGCCGTCGGCTGGGCTTCACCGCATATCAGCCGACCGACGATGCGTTCTTCACGCTGTTCGACCAATTGCGCGCGGAACGGCTGATCCCCTGAACCATCGCGCTAAGTGGGGCCAACGGTCAAATGGCCCGATTCAATAAGACTTGAACCTAGACCCGCGCATGCTTCCCGCCATAGCGCTGACCGATATAGCTGGTCAGCCGCTGCATGACGCCGGATGCGCTCTCGGCGCTTTTGGTAGCGCAGGGAAGTGGGATCTGGCTCGTTCCGGCGGCGCGGCGTTCGACCTTTTGGCAAAGCATTTCCATGTCCGCGCGCGTGAGCAGGTTCTTCTCGCGCATCAGGCAAAGCAGACTTTGCAGGATGATCAGGCTTTCCTCACCCGGATCGCCGGTCATGTCGAGCGCGGGCGGGTCCATATGAGTGGAGTGCGCGGTTGCCATCAGTCTTCTCCTTGTCTTTTTCCGACAAGTTACGCCGATTTTCACAGCTGGCAAGTGGTCCGCGCGACTGGCTATTCCAGCCCGCCGCCCAGCGATCGATAAAGTTCGACGAGATTACCGCCGCGATTGTACCGCGTCGTCACCAGTTGCTGCCGCGCAGCATAGGCCGTGCGCTGCGCATCGAGCGACGTCAGAAACGAATCCACCCCGGCCCGATACCGCGCGTCGGACAATTTGGCCGCGACCTGCGCGGCATTGACGCGGGCGGTCTGCGCGGCGATCTGTTCGTCGATCGTGCCACGCTGCGCCAGCGCATCGGCGACCTCGCGAAATGCGGTCTGGATCGTCTTTTGATAGGTCGCGACCGCCGCCTGTTGCGACGCGCGTGCGTAATCGAGATTGCCCTTGTTCCGACCGCCATCGAACAGCGGCAGTGAAACCGCCGGGCTGCCCGTATAGGTGCCGGTGCCGCTTCCGAACAAACCGCCAAGCGCGGTGCTGATCGTACCCAGTGTCGCGGTAAGCGAGATCCTAGGGAAAAACGCTGCGCGCGCCGCGCCGATATTGGCGTTTTGCGCGATCAGCTGATGCTCGGCCTGAAGCACGTCGGGGCGGCGGAGGAGCACGGTCGAGGACAGGTCGGTCGGCAGCACGTCGATCGCCGCGCGCGCATCGCCCAGCGCGGTGGGCAGCAGCTGAGGCTCGACCGGCGCGCCGACCAGCAGGTCGAGCGCGTTGCGATCCCGCGCGATTTGCGTGCGCAATACCGCAATGTCGTTGCGTGCGGCCTGGTAATTCGTCTCCGCCTGACGCGACTGGAGTTCGGAGGCGACGCCGATCCGAAATTGGGCGCTGGTCAGGTCGAGCGTTTGCTTGAACGTCTCAAGCGTCTGCTGCGACAGTGCGAGCTGGTCCTCGTCCTGCGCGATCGTCAGCCAGGCGGTCGCGATTTCGGCGATCAGGCTGATCCGTGTCGTCCGCTGCGCTTCCTCGGTCGCGAAATACTGTTCGAGCGCGGCCTTGTTCTGGTTACGCACGCGCCCGAACAGATCGAGTTCGAATGCCGAAAAGCCGACATTGGCGGAGTAGAATTCGAGGTTGCTCGATCCCGTCCCGACCGCGCCGCCGACGGTCCCGGCCCCGCCGGGCGAGGCACCCGTTCCGGCACCCGCGCCGTTACCGCCCGCGCCGAAGACGTTGTTGGTATAGGTCGCCGATCCCGATGCGGTCGTCGTTGGGGCCAGATCCGCGCGCGAAACGCGATATTGCGCGCGCGCCTGCAGCACGTTCGCCGCCGCGAGGGCGAGGTCCTGATTATTATCCAGCCCGTTCTGGATGACGGTACGCAGCCGGTCGTCGACGAAAAAGTCGCGCCAGCCGACCTTGGTGATGTCGCGTGCGTCGGCCGATGCCGCGGGATAGACCCCGCCCTGCGGCAAGGACGCGGGCACGGCGCCGACGGGGCGGACATAAGTGGGTGCAAGGTTGCACCCCGCCAGCATCGTGCTGGCGGCGAGCAGGGCGGCGAAGGGGATACGATACTTCACGGGGTTCATGCTCCCTGCGGCGCGGGGGCGCCTGGGTTTTCGGGCGGCAAGGGCGGCGGGATGTCGGCGTTGGTGTCCGCGCGCCCATCGCCCTGCGGTTCGCTGTCGCCATGCCGACCGAACAGGCGCAGCACGACGACGAAAAACATCGGCACGAAAAAGATCGCAAGGATCGTCGCCGACAACATCCCGCCAACCACCGCGCGCCCGATCGCATTCTGCCCGCCCGCCCCTGCACCGGTTGAAATCGCGAGCGGGAAGACGCCGAAGATGAAGGCGAGGCTGGTCATCAGGATCGGCCGCAGGCGCAGCTTCGCCGCCTCGATCGCGGCATCGAACGCGTTCATGCCGTCGCGCATCCTTTCCTCGGCGAATTCGACGATCAGAATCGCGTTCTTCGCGGACACGCCGATCGTCGTAATCAGACCGACCTGAAGATAGATGTCGTTGCTGAGCCCCGTCAGCGTCGCGGCGAGCAATGCCCCGACCACGCCAAGCGGCACGACGAGCATCACCGAGATCGGCACCGACCAGCTTTCATAAAGCGCGGCGAGGCACAGGAACACGATGAGCAGCGACAGACCATAAAGCGCCGGTGCCTGACCGCCCGACAGCCGTTCCTCGTAACTAAGGCCGGTCCATTCGAGCTTGGTGCCCGGCGGCAGCTGTTCGTGAATCTTTTCCATCGCCGCCATTGCTGCGCCAGACGACACGCCGGGCGCGGGCTGACCCAGAATTTCCATCGAGGGCAAACCGTTATACCGCGTCAGCTGAGTCGGGGCCTGTGCCCAGGACAATGTCGAGAAGGCGCTGAACGGGGCCATCGTGCCCGTCGCGCCGCGCACATAGATGTTCGCGATGTCTTCGGGTGCCATGCGATACGGCTCATCCGCTTGAAGAAAAACGCGCTTCACCCGCCCGCGATCGATGAAATCATTGACATATGCGCCGCCCCACGCCGTCGAAATCGTGTTGTTGACGGTTGCGAGGTCGAGCCCGAGAGCGCGCGCCTTGTCCTGATCGACCTCGACCTTGAGCTGGGGCGCATCGTCGAGCGCGTTGGGGCGCACCCCGACGAGCGATGGGTCCTGCGACGCCATCCCAAGCATCTGATTACGCGCGGCAAGCAGCGCGGCGTGGCCGATCCCGGTCTCGTCGACCAGTTGGAGATCGAACCCCGTGGCGTTGCCGAGTTCCTGCACCGCAGGCGGCACGACGGGAAAGATCATCGCGTCCTTGAACTGCGACAATGCGCCCATCGCGCGACCTGCGATCGCCTGTGCCTTATTCTGCGCGCCCGACCGCTCTTCCCACTCTTTCAACGGGATGAACGCGATGCCGCTATTCTGACCTGCGCCCGCAAAGCTGAACCCGTTGACGGTGAAAACGCCCTGGACGTTGTCGCCCTCCTTTTCGAGGAACTGATTGCGCACCGCATCGAGCGCCTTTTCGGTTCGACCGCTGGTCGATCCCGCCGGCCCCTGGACCAGCGTGATCATGATCCCCTGATCCTCATCGGGCAGGAACCCCGATGGCAGGCGAACGAACAGCAACGCCATGCCGACGACGATCAGCGCATAAACGACGAGCGAGCGTTTCCAATTGCGCGCGGTGCCCCTGACCGCGCCCTGATATTTGTCCTGACCCCGGTCGAACTTGTCGTTGAACCAGCGGAAAAAGCGCGCCAGCAACCCGTTGCCTTCGCCCCGACCGGGATCGTGCGGTTTCAGGATCGTCGCGCACAAGGCGGGCGACAGGATCAGCGCCACCGTAACCGACAGGACCATCGCCGAAACGATCGTGATCGAAAACTGACGATAGATGACACCCGTCGATCCGCCGAAGAACGCCATCGGCAGGAACACCGCAGACAGCACCAGCGCGATGCCGACCAGCGCGCCGGTAATCTCGTCCATCGATTTGCGCGCGGCATCCTTGGGACTGAGATGTTCGGTCTGGATCAGCCGTTCGACATTCTCGACGACGACGATCGCATCGTCGACGAGCAACCCGATCGCGAGCACCATCCCGAACAATGTCAGCGTGTTGATCGAATAGCCCGCGATCGCCAGCACACCGAACGTGCCGAGCAGTACCACCGGCACCGCGATCGTCGGGATCAGCGTGGCGCGGAAATTCTGCAGGAACAGGAACATGACGAGAAAGACGAGGATCACCGCCTCGACCAGCGTTTCGATCACCTGCTTGATCGACAGCCGAACGAAGGGCGATGTGTCATACGGATAGATGACCTTGACGTCGGGCGGGAATTGCCTGGCGATCTCGTTGACGCGCGTCTTTACCGCCTCGACCGTGTCGAGCGCATTCGCGCCCGGGGCCAGCTTGATGCCGATACCCGATGCGGGCTTGCCGTTCCATTTGGACGAGAAGCCATAGTTTTCCGCGCCGATTTCAACCCGCGCGACATCGCGCAGCCGGACGATCGATCCATCGGTGCCGGTCTTCAGGCTGATCGCGCCAAATTCTTCGGGGCTGGTGAGCCGCGATTCGACCGAGACGGTCGCGTTGAGCATCTGCTCCTTGGGCGCGGGCTGCGCGCCGATCTGCCCCGCCGATACCTGAGCGTTCTGCGCGATGACCGCAGCGCTGATGTCCGCCATCGTCAGCGCGTAATTGTTGAGTTTGAGCGGATCGACCCAGATGCGCATCGCATATTGCGATCCGAACACCTGCGTATCGCCGACACCGTTCACGCGGGCGAGCGGATCCTGAAATTTCGAGACGATATAATCGGCCAGATCGTCGCCGTTATGCGCCCCGTTTTCGGAATAGAGCCCGACGAACATCAGGAAATTTTGCGTCGCCTTGGCAACGACGATGCCCTGTTGCTGTACTTCCTGCGGCAGCAACGGCGTTGCCGACTGAAGTTTGTTCTGAACCTGGACCTGCGCGATGTCGGGTTCGGTGCCTTGTTCGAACGTCAGGGTGATCGTGACGGTGCCCGCCGACGAGGACGAGGACGAGAAATAGCGGAGGTTGTCGATGCCCTTCATCTGTTGTTCGATGATCTGCGTCGTCGTGTTTTCGAGCGTTTGCGCATCCGCCCCCGGATAGGTCGCGGTGATCGACACCGCAGGCGGCGCGATCGCGGGAAACTGCGCAATCGGCAATGACCGGATGGCGAGGATGCCAGCCATCATCAGGATGATCGCAATCACCCACGCGAAGATCGGGCGGTCGATGAAATACCGTGCCATGACCGCTTACTTGTCCTGTGCCTGATTGGTGGCCTGATTGGGCGCCTGCCCCCGACCCGCGCCCGCCGCGGGTTTCGCATCGGGATCGTAGCGCGACGGCGTGACGACCATATCGGGGCGAAGATTCGCGCCGCCCTCGACGATAACGCGATCGCCCGGCTTCACGCCGCTCGTCACCAGCCAGTTTTGCCCAAGCGTGCGCGTCGTCTCCAGCGTTCGCGGCGTCACCTTATTGTCTTGGCCGACCACCATCACCGTCGCCTTGCCGCGCTCGTCACGGCTGACCGCGCGCTGCGGCACCAGCATCGCCTGTGCCTGCGTCCCCTCGACGAGTTCCGCGCGGACATACATGCCCGGCAGCAACAAGCCATTGGGATTGGGGAACAACGCGCGGATGATCTGCGACCCCGTCGTCGGATCGACGGTCACGTCGGCAAAGCGCAGACGTCCCTCGGGACCATAGGTCGTACCGTCCTCAAGCTTCAGTTTGACGCGGGCATCGCCCTCGCGCGCGACCTTCCCCGCCAGAATCTGCTGACGCAGCTTGAGCAGATCCGCGCTCGACTGCTGAATATCGACATAGATCGGGTCGAGCCGCTGGATCGTCGCGAGCGGATCGGCCTGCGCGGCGGTAACGAGTGCACCCGTCGTGTAGACCGATCGTCCGATCCGCCCGGTGATCGGCGCGCGGATCGTCGTCCGGGCAAGATCGATCTGCGCGGTCCTGAGCGCGGCTTGCTGCGCCGCGACATCGGCCCGTGCCTGTGCCGCGGTCGTCTGCGCATTTTCGTAATCCTGCTTGGAAATCGCGTTGATCTTGACCAACTCGCCGTAACGCCGCGCCAGTGCCTCGCTGGAGGCGATCGCGGCACGAGCGCGCGCCAGCGCTGCACGCGCATTGGCGACTTGCGCCTGATAAGGCTGCGAATCGATACGATAGAGAGGTTGTCCCTTGCGGACGAGATCACCCTCGGTGAACAACCGCGCTTCGACCAGACCATTGACCTGCGGGCGGACCTCCGACGTCTCATAGGCGGACGTCCGTCCGGGCAGCTCGGTCGTCAGCGTCACGGGCTGTTCATTTATGACGATATATCCGACACTTGGCGGCGGCGGTGCTGGCGGGGCCTCCTCTTTTCCGCACGCGGCGACGAGCAGCGCGAACAAGACGACGGAGTGCCGGAAAAAAGTCATGCGTATGTCTACCGAATAGGTTATCTGGTGAGTGAGCGATCACTCACATTAAAATGCTGCTACTGCGAACAAACCCGCACAGTCAAGCGAGAGGAGGATATTGAAGGGATGGGCGTCGACGCATTATGCTGTGAAGGACCGGTCGATCGGGCGGGGTTACGCCGCCGACGCATTATCGAGGCCGCGCGCGCGCTATTCGTCGCCAACGGCTTTCACGCGACCGGTGTGGCACAGATCGCCCGCGAATCGGGTGTCGCCGTGGGCCAGCTTTATCGCGACTATGCCGCCAAGGAGGATATCGTTGCCGAGATCGTCACCGGCGATTGCGAGACGTTCATGGCGCGTGCGGCGCTCGCCGAGGCGATTGAACGCCGCGACGAGTCGGCGGTATGGAACTGGTTGCGCAATTTCATCGAACCCGACGATGATGCCGATGCCGACCCGATGTTTGCCGAAATCGTCGCGGAATCGGCACGTAACGAACGGATTGCCGGAATTTTCGCGCGTAATCGGGACGAGGTTACCGATTGTATGCGCAAGGCCCTGATGCTGCTCGCCCCCGGCGACGCACTGGCGAAACGCCGTGAATTGCTTGCCGACCTGATCCTGACCCAATCGCTCGGCGTGACGCAGCACCGCCTGATCGACCCCATGTTCGACGCCAAGCGCTTGACCGATTTGGTGATGACAGTCATCACACGGGAAATAGAGGCGATGCGGGACAGCTGACGCCGGATTACCCCGCTCGGCTTCCCGACACCCGCCCGCCGGTTAGCACGGTGGTTTAGCCCTGCGCCGTAACGCCCGATGAATAGACATTGGCAATGAGCGAGCCCGCGGCCGCGCCATCGACAGGGCGGCTGAAAAGATAGCCCTGAATGCTCGAACAGCCCTGGCCGCGCAATTGATCGAGCTGGCTGGCGTCCTCGACGCCTTCGGCGGTGGTTTCCATGTGGAGCGCGTTGGCCAGATCCACGATCGCACGGACGATGGCGGCGGAGCTGGTGTCGCTGGCGACACTATCGACGAAGGATTTGTCGATCTTGATCTTGTCGAAGGGAAAGCTGCGCAGATAACTGAGCGACGAATAACCCGTGCCGAAATCGTCGAGCGCGACGCGGATGCCCATCGCGCGCAATTGATGCAGCATCGCGACGACAGGCCCTTCGCCGTCGAGGAAAACCGATTCGGTAATCTCGATCTCCAGCCGCTGGGGCGTCAGGCCCGTGCGTGACAGCGCTTGCATCACGATCGCCGCAAAGCCCGGATTGCGGAATTGCAACGTCGAGACGTTCACCGCGATACGGACATGCTCGGGCCAGTGGACTGCTTCGCGGCACGCCTCGTGAAGGACCCATTCGCCGATCGTTAAGATCAGCCCGGTGTCCTCCGCGATCGGAATGAATTCGACTGGCGCAATCTGGCCGCGCGTTGGATGTTCCCAGCGTAACAACGCCTCGAAGCCGCCGATCCGATCATTCTTCAAATCGAAAATCGGTTGATAATTGAGTGAGAACTGTCCTGTTCTGAGTGCCGTGCGCAAGTCGAGTTCGAGCTGCCGACGCGCCCGCGCGGCAAGATCGAGCGAGGTTTCGAAAAAGCGGAAAACGCCCCGCCCGTCCTGCTTGGCGCGATATAGCGCTAGATCGGCGTTCTTGAGCAACTGCCCCGCGTCACGACCATCGCCCGGTCCGATGGCAATACCCAGGCTCACCCCGACCGGGATGGTATTTTGATCGAGCTCCAGTGGTTCGATCAGCGCATCGACGATCGCCTGCGCCAGCGCGCGGGGGCGATCCTCGTCGAACGTGTCGGACAGGATGATCGCAAATTCGTCACCACCAAGCCGGGCAACCAACCCCTCGGGCGCGAGATCGACGAGCAGCGCGCCGACATGACGGAGCAACGCATCGCCCGCAGGGTGGCCAAAGGTATCGTTGATGAGCTTGAATTCATCGATATCGATACAGATCACCGCGATGTCTTCGCCCGATCGCGCGATGCGTGCCATATCCCGATCAAGCGACTGACGGAAAAAGGTGCGGTTGGGAAGATCGGTCAGCGAATCGTGATACGCCAGATGGGTGATGCGATGTTCGCGTTCGACGATACCGGCGGACATGCGGTTGAAACTATCGGCGAGTTGGCCGATCTCATCGGCTCCTTCGACCTCGACCTCGGTGCGCGTGCCCTCTTCGAGCGTCTGCGCGGCGCGTTGCAGCGCGGCGATCGGACGCGCGATCGTCTGCGCGAGGCGGAGGCTGCCGAAAATGACGAGGACCAGAACGAATAGCCCAGCCAGAACGATGCCGAGCTGGATCGGCCGAAACGGTGCGAGCGCCAGCGCGGTCGGATAACGCAGCAGCAGCGCCGCTTGTGGCGTTCCCATCGGTCCCTTCAACGGACGTGCCAAGGCGAATGCCTCACCATCGGCCAGATCGAGCGTCGTGACGACACGTTCCGCCTCCGATCGCGCGATCAGCATATCGACGCGCGGGTCTGCGGTGATCGTGCCGTCGCTGGCAAACCAGTGACCGGCGGCATCGGGTTGCACGATCGTCGCCGTCAGTGGGATCGCCGACAGCTTTTCGAGCGCCGCCATTTCACCGGCGTCGAGCCGGATCGCGAAAATCACCCAGCCCATTTCGGTCGGCGCAAGGATCGGCGATTCGATCAGGCGATATGTCTCACCCCCGACGGCAACGACCGCATCACGGCGTCCGCCGCCAAGTTGAAAGGGCAGTTTCGCGACAGCGGTGGCGATCGGCCCATCGACACCCGTCACACTGCCGTCGAGCCCGACGACCGCCGCGATCGAAACGCCCGCGCGCGCTTTGAGCGTGGTCAACGCTGAAACGATCGTCGCGCGATCGCCGCTCGCGACCGCGGACCGAAATCCGAAATCGCGCGCCAGCACTTCCGCTGACCCCGCAAGCGATTGCTGACGCATCGCCCATAGCCGGTCATAGACGACGCCGCTCGTCGCAAGCTCCGCGGTCACCGAACGCTGCGCCTGGCGGTGAATGACGCCTTGCGCGATGATCGACACGCCAAGGAAACCGAGCACGAACAGTCCCGCGTAAAGTACCGCAAGCTTGGTCCGCAGGTGCGTGAAGCGGATTGCCGGAAAGGGCAGGTGCGTGCGGATCATCGGCTGATCGAGACCACCGTCGATAACCCGGTCGCGGCAACGCTCTTGGCCTGCGACAGGCTATTGCCGGATGCGCGGATCGACGGGTGCCAGATCGACAGTGTCACCTGCCCCGGCGGCACGCCATCGATCGTCACGCGTCCTTCACGATCCGACACCGCCGCGAACGGCGTCGCGGTGACGAAAACGAACCCGCTCATCATATCGTGAATATTACATCCCAGCGCGACGATCCCCGGCTTGGCGAAGCTGACCGATTTGGTTTCGTCACGACCATATAGTTTCAGGTCGAACTTCTTTGCCGACGAAAAGGAATAGACGTGGTGCCTCACGCGATCCTGATTGGGAAAGCTGACGGTCGCGCCGACCGGGACGATCAGCACATGCGGAGCAAAGGCGACGTTGCGTTGCGCCATCGCATAGGAGCCGCGCGGCACGGGCGGCGGCGTGCCGGGGACATCGAGCGTCACGACGGCATCGACCAGCGGCCTGCCGTCCGGGCCGTTGACCGTCACCGAAACCGGTGCGGCGGCGGCGGCGGCGGGAATGATCATCGTGGTCGACATGATCGAAATCAGGAAATTGCGCATGACGAGCGCTTAGGGCCGTTGAGACTGCAATCTCGTAAAGAGGGTTTTAAGCCCAATTTAACCGTCTTCCGCCACGCCCGTGAAAAGCCAGGGCGACGATAAGATGGTGACCGATCAATGACATCCCGACCGCTGCTCTTCGGCACGATGCTGCTGCTCGCCGCACTGGCAAGCCCTGCGGTCGCCAATGATCGCCGCGACGGCGGCAAGCTGTTGCTGACCGGCGGCGTCAGCAGCATCGATGGCGCGGCGGGCGGCGGCCTCGCCAGCTGGGCATCGATCGCGGGCAATGAAACCGAGGACGGCATCGGGGGGAGCGTTCACGTCACCTATCTCGCCCTGCCCGATTTCGACCTGACGAGCGTCGGTGGCGCGATCGGCATCAACGACCGCGTCGAAATTTCCTATGCGCATCAGATTTTCGACACCCGTTCGGCAGGCTTTGCGCTCGGGCTGGGTCGGGGTTTCACCTTCAACCAGGACGTGTTCGGCGCAAAGCTCCGGCTGATCGGCGATGCGGTATGGGATCAGGACACGCTGCTTCCTCAAATCGCGATCGGCGTCCAGCATAAGCGCGCCGATCGCCGCGCGGTCATCCGCGCGGTGGGCGGCAGGGAAAGCGCGGGAACCGATTTCTATCTGTCGGCGACCAAGCTGCTGCTGGCGCGCAGTCTGGTGCTCGATGCCACGGTGCGACTGACGAAGGCGAACCAGTTCGGCCTGCTCGGCTTCGGCGGCGACAAACAGGCGGATCGCACCGCGCAGGTCGAAGGATCGGCCGGGATGCTGGTGACGCGGTCACTGCTGGTCGGCGCGGAATATCGCACCAAGCCCGACAATCTCGGCTTTGCCCGCGAAAGCGATGCCTATGATCTTTTTGCCGCCTGGTCGGTGACACGGCATGTCGCGATCACCGCGGCCTATACCGATCTTGGGCCGGTCGCGACGTTCGAAAAGCAACGCGGCGGGCTGCTATCGCTGCAGGGGAGTTTCTGACCATGATCGCGTTCATCCTCGCCGCCGCGCTCGCCGCACAGACTATCGTCATCCGCGAAGAACCCGTTGCCCCTTACGTCCAGGCCGACGCGAATGCCGGCGCATCGCCCTTCAAGGGCGATGGCATGTGGCGCGCCTTCCACGGCAGTGACGGTGTCGCGCGGATCGTCGATGGCACCGTCGATCGTCTGCTTGTCGACAAGCGGGTCGCCGATATCTTCAAATCGCACGACATCGAACGCCTGCGTCGCACGCTCAACGAACAGCTCTGCTACATCCTCAACGGCGGTTGTTCCTATACCGGTCGCACGATGCAGTCGTCGCATAAGGATATGGGTATCCAGACCGCCGACCTGGGGGCGCTCGTCGAGGACATGCAAGCCGCGATGCGGGACGAGCATGTCGAATTCGCCGCACAGAATCGCCTGCTGGCAAAATTGGCGGCCATGAAACGCGACGTGGTCGGTCAGTGAGCTGACCCTCGCCGGTCGTTCGCGGCAATCCCGTGCACGGCCAGCGGCGACCACATCGCGTCCCACGCCCCTTCTCCGCAACTGTGTCAGCCTATTTTCCCGTTTTTCGTGCCATCGATTTGGTTTGACAGCGTTCATCTCGCCCATAGTCTCGCGTCATGGCAGCTGCTGCGAATGACGTGTCGACAAACCCAGCCCGTCGATGGACCCGCACCATCGCGAGCGTTGTCGTTGTAACCCTGCTGACCGCCACCGCTCCTGCGGACACCGGGCCGAACTTTTCGAGATGGATCGACGGCACGAACCCGGCGGAGCCCGAGCTTCAGGTTCAACGGATCGACGCCGATACGCTTGTCATCCGTCAGTCGGTACGGACGAATTTCGAAGCGCCGTTTCTCTATCTGCTATTCGGGAAAAAGCGCGCATTGCTGATCGATAGCGGGGCGGGTGGCGTCGCGATCCGCCCGACGATCGACCGATTGATTGCAACCTGGCGCGCGGCGCATGGCGATCGGCCCCTCCATCTGGTCGTCGCGCATTCGCATGGTCATGGCGATCACCATGCGGGCGATGCCGAATTCGCCGACCGCCCCGACACCGATGTCGTCGGGCTGTCGGCCGCCCATGTGGCGCGGTTTTTCGCGATCGACGATTGGCCCAATCGCACGGGCCGCTATGATCTGGGCGAGCGTGTTGTTACCATCGTCCCGACTCCCGGCCATGAACCCGCGCACATCATGATCTATGACGCACGCACGCGGCTGATGTTCTCGGGCGACATGCTTTATCCGGGGCGTCTCTACGTGCCGACCGACCGGTTTGCGACCTTTCGGGCGAGTGCCGATCGATTGGCCGCCTTTGCCAAAACTCATCCGATCCGCGCGTTGCTGGGTGCGCATATCGAAATGACGACGACGCCGGGACGAGATTATCCGATGAGGGCGGCGACGCATCCCGCCGAACATGCGCTTGCGCTACCGCCCTCCGTCATCAAGACGCTGCGACAGGCCACCGCCGCCGAGCCCTCACCGCCGATGATCGATCGTCGCGCCGATTTCATCCTGTATCCGGTGCCGCCGAAGCCCGCGCCCTGAGCGCCAGCGTCCTGGATCGCCACGCCGGATGTTCGGCGTGCGCGCGATCGTTATTTACCGATCTTCCCCGGCTTTTTCCACCAGGACAGCGTATGCACGTCATGCGCGCTCGTCCACACACCCGCCTTGGTATAGCGTAGCGCACCGCTGCCCACCGGTTTGCCGACGCGCGCGCGGATTGCGAGCGTGACGGGATCGAGAACGACAAAGGTCTGCCCGGCGGTCGTCCGCAGCCAGATCTTGCCGCCCCCCGCATCGATGTCGCCCCATTTCAGCGTCTCGTCGATTTTGACCCGGCCCGACACCTCGCCCGTCGCGGGGTCGATGCGAGCGACGGTGCCGTCATCCTGCTCCTGCACCCAAACCGCGCCCTCCCCCGCGACGAGAAAGCCGGGTGCCCGCCCCAGCGTCGTGCGGTGAACGACATTGTTGGTCGCCGGATCGATCTTCTGGAGGCTTTGGCCGGTCGCGCTGACCGCCCAGAGCGCATCGAAGCCGAAGCTGAGATAATAGGTGCCCGGATCGACCGGGATCGAGGCGATGACCTTGTTCGTCGCGGGGTCGATCCGCACGATCACGCCCTTGTCGTCGCTTGCGATCCAGACCGACTCCGCGCCCGACGCGACGTTCAATTCACCCTTTGGATTGGCGATACCGGTCGGGATCACCGCGATCTTTTGCGCGGTCTTGAGATCGATCCGATTGACCGTCAGTTCGTCGCAGTCGGCGACCCAGAGCGACCCGTCGGCGATCGTCATCGCGCCACACGGATGCGTCATCGCCACTGCCGCCAGCTTGCCCCGTTTCGACCAGCGCTCGACGCGCCCCTTGTTCGTCGTCCAGACCGACGCCCCGTCGACCGCGAGGAAGTCCGCAAAGCCGGGAACCTCGATCACCATTTCCTTGGGGTCGGCAGCCAGTGCGCCAGTCGAGGCAGCGAGCCCTGCCAATAGCGCCGTCAACCAATGTCTCTTCACGCATTCAGTCCTTCCCGGTGGATGTTACCGCGGCCCGATCGTTATCGCGCGGTTCCGCGCGCGATGTTCTCGATCGATGGCGGCTGTCGCTTCTTCCTCACCCTCTCGATCACGGGCTGGAAGGGAAACAGCGTCTGTTCGATGATAGACAAGCGTCGCCGCTCGTCCTGCCCCACCGCCTCCGCCTCGCCATCGCGGAACGTCCCGAAAATACGGTCGAGCAGGATCAGCGAGTTGCCGTAATTGCGCCGCGTCTCTTCATAGCCCAGCGAATGATGCAGGCTGTGATTGCGGATCGTCGTGAAGACATAGGCATACCAGCGTGGCGGGTCGCACCGTGTATTCGCATGCGCGAACGTCGACACGACCGACAGGACATGAAAGGCCGCGAATTCCGCCGCCAACGGCAAATCGAACAGCGCGACCACGCTGAGGCTGATCAGGAACAATTCGATCGGATTGCCGACCGCCCCCTTCATCGCATTGAGCTGCGTCAGATGATGGTGCGGCGCATGGGTGAGCCAGAACGGCGTGCTGTTATGCATCAATCGATGCATCCAATATTGCCCGAATTCGACTAGGAATACGACCAGCGCGGCCTGCACGATGAATGGCAGGTGCATCGCCCATTCGGTCGTGATGCCCAGCGATGCCTTGACCGCCTGCAGCGGCGTCTCGGCGAGGTTGACGGTCGCCCATGAGATCGCGGTCGCGCTGAGAACCACATAGAACAGGTCGGTGAAGAACTCCTTCTTCGTCAGCCGCCAGCTCGCATGCCGCTCATTGAGCCATTCCAGCCCCAGGACCATCAGCGTGGTGACCGATGTGGCGGCGACCAGCGTTGCCGGATTGTCGGTCCAGCTTGCCGGGCCGAAAGCCCAGAACATCAGGACCAGCGCCACCATGATGGGCTGCACATAGCTGAACGCGACGTTCCTCATGATCTCACCCTCGCCTCCCTATCAGTCAGCAGCGTCGACCGAGCGTCTCAGCCGGCCAGTCATCAAGTTTGGCGGGGGCCATCGTCTGCGGACATGGCCCCCGCCGACCGGGTCAGTAATGGACCCGGAAATCGATCCCCACCCGACGCGGTGTCAGGACGCCACGCGAATAATAGCGTTCGACGACGTCGGTGCGCACCTGATTGAAGGACGAGATGTCGTTGCTGATCGACGTGATCGCGTATTTGTCGAATACATTGTCGGCGAACAGGCCGATGTCGTAATCCTCGGTCGAATAATTGAGCGATACGCTGTGCGTCACATATCCGGGGATTTTTTCGCCGTTCCCGCGCAGTCCGACGCGCGAATAGATGTCGCCGCGATAGATTGTCGCCCATGTGGCCTGAACCTTGTTCCCGTTGCTGAGCGGATAGGTGTAGATCAGGCGGGCACTCCCCGAATTCTTGGCCGATCCGGGCAGCCGGTCACCCGACTGGGCGTCATATCGGATCCCCTGACTGACCACGAGGCCGGTCACGTCCTGCGTCAGATGCGCATCGACATAGGAATAAGTGCCGATCAAATCGAGATTCGGGGTGACTTTCAACGCGCCCTGGAAATCGAACCCCTGCGATATCGCATCCGCACCGTTGATTGTAACCCCGATCGCACCGTTGACGGTCTGACTTGGTACTTGCACCCCGGTCCAGTCGACATGGAAGCCGTCGACGGTAATTTGCAACCGCTTATCGAACAGGCTGGCACGGACACCCACTTCGATATTCTTGGTTTTGTCAGGTCCAAAAACGAGTTCATTGGGCAGTGCGCACAAATTCTGTCCGGGCGGCAACGGCAAGATACACGGGACGACCCGGTTGACCCCGCCGACGCGATAGCCGGTCGAATAGGTCATATAAGCCAGCAACCCGTCGCTGAATTTATACGACGTGTTCGCCTTCCAGACGAAACCGTCCTTTTCGGTAGATCCGCTGCGTACCCGACTTGGATTGATGGTGATCGACGGAAACGGCATCCGCGTCAGCCCGTTGCCATAAAGCGGCGTATCCGATCCGCCCGTCACATCGGCTTCATATTTGAAATAACGCAGGCCGCCCGTGACTTGCCATTTCGGAGTGACGTGCAACGTAGCCTCACCATAAGCGGCTTTTTCAACCGTCTTTGAATTGACGAAAGAAATATATTCCAGATTGTCCGGTCGAGGAATGGAGAAATATTCAGCGAAGCCCGGCGTGTATTCGAACCGTGTCGAGGCGAATTTCAGCCGGTTGTAGAATCCCCCGATGACCCAGTTAATCGGCCCGCCATGCGTCGATACCAGCCGCACTTCCTGATTAAACTGCTTATAGGTCTGATGATTATCGCCAAAGGAAGAAAATTGCGGAAAAGCCTCGTAGCCGTAATCCAGGTCGAGCAGCAGATCGGTGTTATCGTCAATGCTGCTGTTATTCTGCTTCGTATAGGCAGTCGTGCTGACGAGTTGCGCGATATTGAACACGTTCGCGTATACTTCTGCTGAAAACAGATCGGAATCGCGCTTGATCGGCTCAAGGTAGCGGGCCGGCGATTCATATTTTCCGGTGCCCAGAACACCCGCGCCATTTGCCTGAACGCCGCCCGTCTTGGTCACCTGATGCGCATAGGTAAGATAGGCTTTGAAATTTTCGTTATACTGCAGCAGCAACTGGTTGCGCGTGGTGAACGTCTTTTCGTAGTTCACGTCTTCGGCACGTTTAAAATTGGCAGCATAATCGTCACCATCGCCGAACGACCCCGTCGACGTCGCCGTGGCACGAACCGGCTGAGGATCCGATACGCCTGGCTGTTTCAGCAAATAGGGATAATCGATAAATCCCGCGTTGCTGTAAAACCCCGTGGCGGTCCGAAACGCGACATGGTCCTTGAGGATCGGCATGTTGATGGCAAAATCACCGATCAGCCCGAACTGATCAGAATGCGATTGAGC
>JAPKCG010000208.1 GCA_028823055.1 Sphingomonas bacterium | reverse complement strand
CCCGATCCCGTCGCGCTGGCGTTCCGGCGCGACCGCGACCGGGCCGATCATGACGAATGAATGAAGCGTTGCCGCATCGGCTCCCGACCCGGTTTTCAGCGTAACCGGAAAACACTGGATCGTGCCCACCAGAGCGCCTTGTTCGACCGCCGCGAAGCTGAGTGCGGCGATCGGTTCGGCCTCGCCGCGCACCTTGTACGCGGTGCGCGCTTGGCGATCCGCCCCGAAGGCACGGTCGAGCAGCGCCTCCACCTGATCGGCAGCAATGGTCGCGAGCGGCACGAAATCGATCACGGCGGTTCCTAAAACGGGCCGGGGCCATCGGGGGTTGGATCAGGATATGGGAAGGGCCGGGCGCGCGGCTTAGCGGGGATGCGGTCAAACGCAACCCGTCACGCCCTCTTTCGCCCGGGCCGAACTCTGCTAAGCCGCGCCGATGACCGCCGCGAATGACAGCCTCCAGCTAGAGATCCACGATATCGAGGTGTCGGTGCTGACCGGCATTTATTCCGAAGAAACGCACCTGCCGCAACCGCTCAGAATATCGCTGACGGTCGACATGGTGTGTCCCGACCGGTTCGATCCCGATACGCCGTTATCTGCGTCGAAAAACTATCTCGATCTGAAACATGCGGCGACCGGCGCGCTGCCCCCCGGACTGCATTTCACGCTGATCGAGGCGGTGGCGGATCATATTTGCGAGACATTGTTTCTGGGCGACCCGCGCGTGACGAAAGTTTCGGTCAAGATCGTGAAGCTCGCGATCGCGGAGGCGGGCGAGTCGATCGGTATCACGCTCGTTAGACACCGCCGCTGATGCGGCACGACCTGCGACTGGATGAGGATGCCGTAGCGGTGATTCGCGCTACCGATGCCGAATCGCTCGTCATCGTCATGCTACCCGGACGCGATCCGGTGACCGAGGCGCAGATCCGTGCGGCAATCGGGCCGTTGGCGATAGAGATCGCTCCCCGGCGGATCAATCTGGTCGCGGTGACCGACGGAGCTGACAAGGACGCGATCGACGCGCTGGTCGCTTATCTCGACGCCGCCGAGTCCACGACGGGGCAGATCGTCGACGTCAGCTGACCGGGTCGGCCTTTGTTCGGCCGCAAGGGCCCAACTGAGTCAGAACATAGCGATAATCCTCGCTCGCCTTCATCGATTCATCGGGTGAGAGCGCCGCCGAGCTTGTGGGCGGCAGCATGCGCGGAAGGCCGCAGGCGAGGCGATACCAGAGCAGACTGCGCGGCTCTGGGGGCGCGGCGGCTTCATCGACGATTTCCGATAGCGCGACAGCCCAGCGCGGGCGTTCGCCCGGACGCCGGAGGATGGACAGTGAAACCGGCGCACCGTTTGCCGTGGTCAGGAAAATCTGCGTCTCGCCCTCGCCGGGAAGCGCGCCGGGAACGTGAAAGGCGCTGCCGACACCGGTGATTCGCGGGGGGGCATCGGGCGCGAGCGCGGCAGTCGCGATTCCGCGTATTTCGGTTTCGAGCGCGGGATTCCAGTCACGCTGGGCATCGGGCGCAACCAGTTGCAACTGCCCCGAACCCGTGGGCGCATTCCGCGCGAAAATCAGCACGCGGCGCTTTTTGAGCTTCGGCAGGCGGCCGGATGGATCGGGAGCCACGTCGATCAGATATCCGACGCGCGGGGGCACGCCGTCCGCACCGCGCAGCAACGTCGTCACATCCGCCTCGACGTAATAGCGTGTGAGGCCGGCAGCCAATCCGGGCGATTCGGCAGGCTTGATCCTCACCTGAGAGCGAATCGTCGCATCGACGATCAGGGGAGCGGCAATTACGAGATCCGCGAGATCGGCATAACCCGTGCCACTTTGCGCGAGCGGCGCAGCCTTTGGGTCGATCTCTGCCGGTGGCGACGCAGATTGGGTGTTCGCAATGGCAAAAGGCGCGGCGATGACGAGTGCGGCGACGGCGATAGGACGAAAACGGGTCAACATATCGAATGCGATAGCCAATCGAAGCTGAACCGAACAGAAATATTGGCTTCATCGAGCGACTGTACGAATATTGCGTGCGACAAAGCGTTTGCACAGCGGCGACAGGGCATTTAGGAGTCGCGCTCTGCCCAGGCTGTCGTTAGCCATAGCAGGGCGGTGCGGGAGCCTTAACGAGGGTCCGTGCCGGCCGATGAGATTAGGGAGTGTCGTTGCTGAATGGCCTATGCTGACCAGAAGATGTCCGGTGGCAAGATCGTCGCGATCGTTATCGTCGCGCTGATCCATGCCGCATTGGGCTATGCCTTCGTCACCGGGCTCGCGTATCAATACGTGAAAAAGGCCCAAGAAAAGCTTAATACGTTCGACGTCGAGGAGCCACCGCCCCCGCCGCCCGACGAACCGCCGCCCCCGCCGCCGCCTGATCAGCAGATGCAGCCGCCGCCGGTGGTGTCGCCGCCGCCGATCGTGCGTAATCCGAATCCGCCGCCGGTGACGATAAACACCGTGCCGACGCCGCCGCCGGTATACATCCCGACGCCGATCGCCGCGCCGCCCGCACCCCCGGCACCGCCACCTGCTCCCCCGGCTCCGCCGCGCGTTGCCGTGAAGGTGTCGCCGAGGAGTAATCCGGGTAACTGGTTCTCGAACGACGATTACCCGCCCGCGGCGCGTCGTGCAGAGGCTCAGGGTCGTGTGTCTGTTGCGTTGACGATCGATACCAACGGGCGCGTTTCGGATTGTCGCGTGACGTCATCGAGCGGCAACCAGGATCTGGACAATGCGACGTGCAGCCTTGCCAAGCGTCGTGGCCGGTTCAGTCCGGCGAAGGATCCAAACGGCAACGCGATCGAATCGACCTACCCGCTGCCGGGCGTACGCTGGAAGCTCGAAAACTGATGATGGACCCGGCACCCTGCTTTGACGCTTGCGTCGATGGGTGTCGGGCCAACTCTAAGATAATATCGAACCAGAGGGATTAACTCACCATGCTCACCACTATTCTTGCCGCGGCCGGCGCGGGCGCTGCCCAGGGTGAAAGCCCTTACAGCTTGCAATCGGCGCTCCGTGAAGGCGGTCTGATTTCACAGACCGTTTTCGCGATCCTCGTGATCATGTCGATCACGTCATTCTATATCCTGTTCTCGAAGCTGTTCGAGCAGCAGAAGATCATGAACCAGGCAAAGCGCATGCGCTCGTCGTTCTGGAACTCGTCGTCGCTCCGCGAAGGTTCGGCGAAGCTCGAGCAGAATTCGGCGTACAAGCAGATCGTCGACGATGGTCTGTTCGCGCAGGAACAGCATGGCAAGCTGACCGACCCGGTCGAGGCGCATGATTGGCTGCACGGCTCGCTAGCGCGGTCGGAAGCGTCGATCAACTCGAAGCTTGGTGGCGGCCTCGCCTTCCTTGCGACGGTCGGTTCGGTATCGCCATTCATCGGCCTGTTCGGGACGGTTATCGGCATCTACCGCGCGCTCATCAAGATCGGTGCATCGGGCTCGGGCTCGATCGATCAGGTGGCAGGTCCGGTCGGTGAAGCGTTGATCATGACCGCACTCGGCCTCGTCGTTGCGGTGCCGGCGGTGCTCGCGTACAATTGGCTGCAGCGTCGTAACAAGTCGATCGCGGAAGAGCTGTCGGCCTTCTCGAATGACGTGCTCGGCTATCTCGCGTCAAACGGTGCCGTCCGTCCGGTAGCGGCTACGACGAAGCCGGCACCGGCGGCTGTGAAGCCCGCTGCGACCACGACTGCTGGTCAGGCCGGTGGCGTGCCGAAGCGTTCGTAAGACGACAAGACGGGGCCGCCGGACGGGCGGCTCCGTACCATCAGCCACCAAGGCTGATGGCGGATGAACAGATAGGATAGTTCGCAAATGGCGATGAGTGTTGGTGGTGACTCCACCGAGAAACCGATGTCGGACATCAACACGACGCCCCTGGTGGACGTCATGCTTGTGATGCTCATCATCTTTCTCGTGACGGCCACGGTGGCAGCGCAGTCGGTGACGCTCAAGCTCCCCGATGTGCGTTTCGATCCGACCACGACGAAACCCGAAAACGTCTCGTTGTCGGTACGAGGGGGAAGCGGTGATACATGTCAGGTTTATTGGGGCATGAGCCCGGTAACACATGACGAGTTGCTCAATCGGGCCGTCGAAAACCTTAAGGCAGAGATTAACCGGCAAGGTGGCGCGGGCAATCCCGATCTCGAATTGCCTGAAGTCCACATTCGCGGCGACGTGAATACGCCGTACAAATGCATTGGCGGCACGATTTATACGATGCAGATGGCAGGGTTCGCCAAGGTTGGATTCATTTCCGAACCGCCTCCCGGCCAGGGCGTGACACGCTTGTAATCTGACGCCAATTGAGGAGTATTTGATATGGCAATGAGTGGCGGATCGGATGATGGCGAGCCGATGATGGAAATGAACATGACGCCGTTGATCGACGTCCTGCTCGTTCTCCTCATCATGTTCATCATCACGATCCCGATCCAGACCCACGCGGTGAAGGTCGACCTTCCGGTCAACGATCCGACGCAACAGTCGCCCCCGATCGACCCCGAAAAGAACAAGGTCTCGATCGATGCGGCAGGCATGATTTCCTGGAATGGTGCACCCGTCGATGAGGTGACGCTGCGTCAGTATCTCGATCAGACAGCGGGGATGAGCCCGGAGCCAGAACTTCACTTCCAGCCCGATCCCGAGGCGCGGTATGAAGCGGTGGATCGCACGTTGGCCGTGATCAAACGGTCGAACGTGTCGAAATTGGGTTTCATCGGCAACGAGCAATATCGCAACGATTTCTGATCGTTACGACATAGCAAGAAACGAAAGGGCGGTCCTCCGGGATCGCCCTTTTTTTCGTTGTGGGTGCTTGCGATCCAGCCGCCTTTCTGGATGCCCTTGCAATTCCGTCACCAAAGTGACACACAGGTGTCACAAAAGTGAAACGTTACGTCAAAGTGGTTCACGACGATACGGAGGAGAAGGCTGATGGTTCGCAAGATTGCACTGACGATGGCAGCTATCGGGGCTGCGCTTCCCGCACTGGCGATTGCGCAGACGGGGACGAGCTATCAGCTCGTTGCGAGGGGGCATTTCGATGCGGCGATCGACCGCCTTGAGGAACGTCGGCGCGATCAGATCTCGACCCCCGAAGCCACGCTCAATCTTGCAACGGCCTATGCGCAGACCGGCAACCGCGCAAAAGCAATTGCCTTATATGCCGAAGTGCTGGCTCAACCGTCGGTGGATCTCGACCTTGTCACGGGTGATACTGCATCGTCTCATCAGATCGCGCAGCGCGGCCTGACGCTGCTTGGTCGGACGCTCGCGACACGCTAGGGCTGAACCAGCGCGGCGCGCTTGTCTGCAGGTCGGATGTCCACGTTCTAGTTCGCGGTGCAGACAGACGGTGTCTCCCGCATCTCGCCAGGCTATCGTTGTTTGGGCGACGTAAGCATGAAGCTGCGGGCTGGTCGTGCATTCAGATGTCATTCCGCCGGTGGCGGAAGAGCGTGGAACTGGATGGCGAGAAATTCTATTTCTCGTGAATGGTCACGTTACTCCGGGACGCCGACATTACGGTCCCCCATTGTTGGGACGACCTTGGGATGGGTCGAGGCGTCGTCCATCACTTTGCCGTCGTCGGCACGACGTTGTCGGAG